>POCB01000232.1 GCA_002899805.1 Fervidicoccus sp. | reverse complement strand
TGCATGGAAAATATGTATCATAGCTTACTCCGTGTGTATCCTCATTCAACGCCTACGAACCTAATCACTCAATCATTCCAACTTCTGAATATCCTTGAACCATCTGACAACGAATTTCTCACCCATATATTCAACGATTCTTATCCATTGTCCATCCTCGAGCTCGGATATTACCTTCTCAGGATCCTCGGAAATGGTTCTGAGGGAGCTGAGAGCATATTTGAGCCTGAGTGGGTGAACTGAAGTCACGGATAGCAGCCATGATTTCGGATCTCCATGGGCTGAAGGGGGCGGAGGTTCCGGAAGGTTGAGGAGCTCCACTTTTCCTTCTCCCAGCTTCTCTCTGAATACTTCGTAGGCCTCAACCAACTTCTCCGGTTCCGGAGGTGTAGCATAGCTTTCAGCAGGAGGTCTCACAGGAATGGAAATGTAGGCTCTGTGCGGATTCAGCCTCTGCAGGAAAGACGCTATTTTTTCTAGCTCCACTCTTTCCTCGTTGAACCCCTTCACGAGCATCGTTTCTGTTATGATCTTCCCTCTGTAGTCCTTCGAGAACTCCTCGATTCCATATAGTATTTCGTTCAACTTCAGTCTAGGATGAGGTCTGTTCACCGTTCTCCAGACCCTCTCGTTGAAAGCATCAACCTTCAATGATACGAGATCTGCTTCCGAGAGATCCCTCCTGCATTCTTCCAAAAAAAGCAGAGAGGAGTTTGTGATAACTGCTATTGGAACGCTGATCCCCTTCTTTATCTCCTCTATCTCCTTACCTATGCTCTTGTCGAGGAGGGGCTCCCCATCTGGGACGAATGTCACGTAGTCTAGTTTGCCTTCAAGCTCTTCGACGCTCTTCAAGACGTCTTCCACTATATCCTCCCACCTGTAGAATTCTCTCCTCTCTATGGAGAAGTTCCCCGTCCTCCCCAACTGGCAGTAAATGCAGGAGTAAGAGCAGGTCTTGTACGGGACGTTATTCACCCCTAAGCTCACGCCCAGCCTCCTAGAGCGGACCGGACCGAATGTGAACTTAGACAAGCGATCACCTAATCTATAGTTGTGATTCGCAGCGTTTATCATTTTCGTTGAGAGAACATCCATTCCTGGTATAGTAGCATCTTCTATGGGAGAAGAATAAAGTTCGCTTGAGACTCTCATTTGCTGTTGACTCTGGTGATGATGGAGGAGATCTTCAAAATGAGTTCAGTTTGAAGCACTGAAGTATGATAAACAATCAACTTGGAGGAAGAGAGCTCGGAATAGTTAGACAATTGTACTAATTTTCAACTACATGAAGTTTGATACTTGTACCACAATCCTTTAAATGTATCTCGACCATTAATCTTACTGCAAATGGCGAAAGGAGGTGAAAAGAATGGAAACATGGAAGAAAGTTATGCTGCTTGCCGCAACGCTCATGATAATAATCCCAGGATTGTTGTTCGCAGCCCGTGCTCAGTCCCCGGTCTATCAGGCTTCTCCGGTGAACTCGAACAGCAACCTAGATGAGCAGTATCCCAGCTATATTGGAACAATAAAAGTACCGGAAAACGCTGCAGATGGGCAGCTCTCTTCTCTGGCTAAGATAACCCCAGACCAGGCGAAGGAGGCGGCCCTCAGGGATCCCACGTTGGCTGGAGGCACGGTAACTAGCATCTCGCTAGAGAATGAGAACGGATACCTAGTATATTCAGTGGAGGTAGTTAAAGGTGCAATGAGCTATGATGTGAAGGTTGATGCGGGGAACGGAAGCATCCTATTCATAGAACAGGGCACGGAGAATGAATTTGGTGCTGCGGAGGCTATGGAGGACTGACAAGCAACGATATAAGGATAAAACTTTTTTAAAAAATTCAGCAGGCAGCGGAGCCGATAATGATTGGATGAGGAGCTTTCCGGGAAGAGGAAGGAGATATATGACTATATACAGGAACACCCCGGCTCCCACCTGCGAGAGATGGCGAGGAATCTGGATTTGGCTATAGGCGAAATTCAGTATCATCTCGATGTATTGGAGAAGAAAGGGTACATTGTCTCCAAGAGGATGGGCCTCTACAAGCGCTTTTACCCTAGCAAAATGTTTGGAGAAAGGCAGAAGGAGATCATGGGGATACTTTCACAGGAGACTCCGAGAAAGATCTTGCTTTTTCTCTTGCACAAGCCGGGTGCGAGTCACAGAGAAATCGCAGAGTTCGCTAGGCTCTCCGCCCCAACCGTAACGTGGCACATGAAGCGGCTTGCCGACATTGGGCTGGTGGAAGCGAAGAGGGAGGGAAGGAGCGTGAAGTACTACATAAAGGGATCAGCAACGGATATTGAAAAGATTATGAAGAGCTACTATCCAACTTTCTGGGAGAGGTGGGCCGACAGGTTCGCCGAAATGTGGCTGGACCTATCCGCATATAAGGAAAAGGAGATGCAGGAAGATGATTGAGGAGCTCGATATAGCGGAAATTCTGAAGCTTGGCTCAGGGCTCTTTGCCCTCATTCTATTATTCATATCGTTGCTTGCTTATCGCAGGATCAAGCAGAAGAGGATCCTCTTCGTTTCCGCTGCATTCGCCCTCTACGTCATCAAAATCATAGCCGAGCACGTTGATATCTTCATTCCGAACTTGGATACATCTCTCCTCGATCTCCTCTTATCTTTCATTGACTTCGCGATACTTCTCCTCTTCTTTTTAGCTGTGGTGAGAAACGAAAAGGAAGAGCATGGATAGATTTGAAAGAATTTCAGCTGATGGGAATCTCTAGAATCGGTTCAGATAACTTCAACCGATGAGCTTAACAATGGTGAAGTGGAGATAATTCTTTGAATACATTTTCCGGTGACATCTCGTGCAGATATTCCGCCCCTACATTGATTGGGAGAAGTCTGCAGCATTCCTCGACGACCTCAGGCTGGGCAAGCAAAGGGTGGAAGCTAAACAGGTCATCAGGATCGTGCTGAGGCGACTAGGTTTAATCGATGACGGCTCACGAGGGTGGTGGAATCATCCAATCGTGCTCATGTACTTCAACAATGGCGAGCCATATCTGGAAGACTTGGTTAACTATTTCAACGCAACCGTGCGGGAGTGGACGAAACGCAATCGACGCAATTTCCTGACTTTGGATGATCTCATCCCCTTCATCGAGAGGGTGAGGGGCATAAGCGGAACGCCTGTGACCCATATGCATGAACTTGAGTACAGGCGGGTCCTCTTGATGAAGAACCCTTGCTACTACTTGAAAAAGCTCTCTCCTAAGGAGCTGGAGGAAATTCTGGAGACAGAGCCCGTGACGATTAGCGGAGTGAACACCTGGCTCTTCAAGCGCTATGAGAGCTATAGAGAATTAGTGGCTATGCTGAGAAGAGGTGAGGTACCATGTAACTTGCGATTTCAACGGTGAAGACGCAGATTTGCGCATTCCCATAATCCCAACAAGGAATAAGCTTCATTTGCCTTTGTTAAAACAAAAAGGAGAGAACTTTCAATTATCGATGTAGTGAGCGATACCGCGGTCAGATATAAATACGCAACACAGGACTTAAAAACAAATGGCAAACTATCTCCAATGATGCTTTTCGGTTGACTATTTTTTATCGTCTTCATCTAATATGCAAAATTTTAAGAATATTATTCAGACATCTAGAGCCACCGCTGCCAATTCGACAAGATCGAGAAATTCGATCTTAGCGTTCGCCCTCCTCACCGCATCTGTCACATTGAGCTTGCACGAAGCGCATCCTGAAACTATCACGTTGGCCCCCACTCCCCTAGCTTCCTCCAGCTTCTTGAAAGCCATCTTCAACGCGAGATCTGGGTTCGTGAGCTTGAGCATCCCGCATCCCCCGCAACACGTACTATTGACTTTCATCTTCGGAAGCTCAATGAACTTCAGACCAGGTATGCTCTCGATCACTTTCCTCGGAGCTTCATATACCCCTTCTGATCCCATCCTTCTTCCACGCTCGCA
>POCB01000007.1 GCA_002899805.1 Fervidicoccus sp. | reverse complement strand
AGTTCTCCCTCAAACAGGGGACCCGTTGTACTAGCTTTCTGTACAGATCCTCATTCAAAGTTCTCAGGGGGGAAACATAAACAGCTCTCTCTATGTTCCCATTGCATGCCATCTCTGCAAATTGGAGAAAAAGCTCCGTCTTTCCATAACCTGTGGGTAGCCTCAGGACTCCCAGTCCTGGCACGGAGGGATCGAAAAAATCTTGAAACTCAGTTATGAGGAGCCTCATAGGAATCCCTCGTTATGCGCATAAACACCTCAAGCCCTCTTTATGAGCTTCATGAGTTGCCTGAGCACTCTGGGGTCTCTGAAAGTATATTCAGCATCCCCCGAGAGTCTAGAAAGTCTATAGACGTTTCCATAAGGATCGATGCCTGAGAGGATATTCCAGAGGCTCCTGACCATTGCGCTCATCGTCGAGAGATCTCCCCATTTCTCCTGGCAGATCGCTGAGCTTCTGCCCGCGGCAGATCTCAGGGTACACTTCAGCAAGTCCTCGATGCTTTTTTTCAGCGTTCCATACTCCACACCCGTGATGAGGGGCTGAAGCATTTGATAGAGCGAGCTGAGGCTTATGGGGATTTCTTCTGTCACTATGTATGCGTTGTTCCCAACAGTGATCCTTTGATAGCTGAGGCTTATGACACCCGCTCTACCTAATATTTGCGGGCTCATGTTGAGGAATAGTAACAGGGTATAGGCTTCTCCATGAGAAGGCGGCTCTTTAACCTTTATGGGAGCTTCTGAGAAGTCCTCTATAACGGAAGTTATAACGCTAGCTGAACCTATATTCTGGATTTCGGATAATATGAGGTTTTCATCAATCAACAAGCTGAGGAGTGTATCTCCGAAGTAGCCAGAGAAAGAGGCCAGCCAACCACCACCGAGTATGCCGTACCAAAGCGGAGAAATCTTCATATCGCCCTTGAATTTCAGCGAGAGGTAGTTTCTTCCATATTCATATTTTTCAAGCTTGAGTACCTGTAACTGGGCAAAGTCAGCCATGTCTCCCCCTAAATATAGAGTATCACCCGAAAGATTGATGCTTTTCAGCTCTGTTTCGAGGGCGATGTTGCCGATCCTGGATATGTACACAGGCATGCTATCTACAACTTTCTTGAAGAAGGAGCAAATGGTGTCATCATCGCTGATGGAAAAGCCAAGCTTTGATGAAAGTCTTTGGGCTACCCACTTATAATCGTTGATATTCACTTTAATACGGGGGCAAGGAAGTCTTTCACTATTCGTAGCCAATAGCTTTGACTTATACATATCTGTGATTGAGGAAAAAGCCCCATTGAGGACAAGGTCAGGCGAACCGCTGAAAACAAGAGAGTCTCCAGCTATATTGACTCCACTAGGAGCATAGCTCGCCATGAATGAGGCGAAGTACAGAGAGAGCCTCCTCGCTGTCTGAAACTCGAAAGGCGGAATTTTCATGATAAATCCTCTTTCCCCCATCGTTCTCACCATTCTATCAGCTTTATCTCATTCTCCTCGATAGCGTATGCGCAGATATCTCTATCCGAATATACCCTGAGCTTCTTCTGCGTGAAAACGCTGCCGTCGTATGCGAAAGCCACCTTAATTGTCGGCATCCCCATCGACGTGGGACCTGACATTTTCCTCCAATCGTAATGCTCGACGATTTCAACCACTCCTCCATCAAAACTCTCTACCTTGAGACCGCTCTGTGTAAGGGGAACAGTGTAATCGGTCACGAATTCCTTATCGCATATTTCTTCAGCTACTCCATAAGAGACCTTTGTTGGAGAAATGAGAGATTCTTTGTCTCCCAATCTTACCATGGAGAAAGATGCAGCTATAACTTCCTCCTTCCATCGGTGTCCCAGATTCCTCGAGGCAGCATCCTCATCGAACAGATATATGACGGAAAGATCCGACTCTCCGCTGACATAGAGCCTCTGGTAGGCGAAAGCATCGCTCTTAAGTTCTCTTTCATTCTTCTTGTAGAACCACATTTTCGTCACAGTGCTATAAGGAAGCAGCGATACACCGCTTCTGAAATACACTCCTCTGAGCGAAGAAGACAGCAACTTCGGCATGTAGTCTTCGCTCGATTCTGGAAAGTTCTTCAATTTTGCCAATGGGTAGGAAAGTGCCCCAATCAGCGTCGTTGGTGGCGGTAACCTGAAAGATGTCCTGCTCTTTGTAGCCGTAATTATTCCGAAGTTCACCGCTGAGGATACGGGCAAAAAATTAACTTTTAGAAAGAAGGGTTTATTCTGAGTCATGGACCCTCTGCACCTAAACGACTCAACACGATTCTCGTTAATTCTTTGAAGAACTCCTCGGGCGTTTCTGTTGACTTCACCCCTTCGACTTTTTCTCCGTAGACTATCACATCCTTCCAGAACTCCAGTTCAAGATTTTTCATCAAGTCGGCAGTTTTTTCCACCTTCTTAATGGTTTCTTCTATGTATCTCTTTTTCTGGGGGGGCATGGGTGCTATGGGAACAGGGTGACTTACTACTCCAACTAGGCTCTCTACACTCAATATTGGATTGAACCTGCTCCTCTTCGCTCCGAACTGCTGCGCTCCAAATGTAAGTGATAAGGCTAAGAGCGCCGTTTTTACTCTCCTGAGCTTTTCAGCATTATCTACAACATCCTCTTTTCTTATCATGCTCGTTTTTCCGATATTCGAAACATCAAGGAAGAATGAGATCCCATATACAGTGGAGGCTACTTCAACGTAATAGATCATCTGCGACTTTCTCTTTCTCTCCTCTTTCTCTGTTTTCTCTTTTATTTCCTCTTCTGTTTTCTCTTCTATTTCCTCTTTAGAAGCTATCTGTCTGGTGTGCATTTGAGCTTCTATCACCGATTCAGCTACAGCATCTTCTATGGGGGTCGCATACCCAACATAAAAGAGGCTGGTCCTTCTGATTGGAAGTTCTTCGGCAAGCATGAAACCTCCAATATCGGCGACAAGGCTTTCCTTGATGGCGACCCTTTCAAACTCATGTTGGAAATCTTCCACAGTTTTTTTGCTTCCTTTATTTGATTTCGCTTGTTCGAGGATTTCTTTCAGAGAGTCAGTTATGTGTTTTTTATCGGAGAACTTTATCATCTCGTTCCTCATTGCCCATTGGTCGATCGGTAGATTGTTCTTTTCCTTTTCGTATATCAGTTTCGCCGCTTCGACTAAGTTCGATTGAAATGCGTGTCCTAGACTTTCTCCGCTGATTGCTGGAACATATATGACTCTGTACCCCTCCGACGTCTTCATTATATATGGAACTCGCCGATGCTTTGAAACGTTTCCAATGGTCTCTGTCATATTCAGTGCCTCAGCGTTTGCTATAACTCTTCCTGAAATGTATATGTATACCATTACGCAACAACCCCCTCTGCTTTATTTTCTTCGCTTTCTTTCTCATGAGTTATCGAGAGAGTTGCCAAAATGCTGCCAGCGATTTTTCCTTTCTTTTCATCCATCAGGAGCCTGATGGTGATTTCCACGTCCCTCTGTGGAGGAAGTCTATTGGGATCTTCACTCGCTATCATCCTGAGGGCTCTCCACAGAGATTCTACTCTCAGTTCAGGTTTCTGAGAATCAGCAATGACATCTATGGTGTTGTAGGCCTTATTTTCTATAAGAAGGTTCAATGCCGTCGCAACCCTCCTGAGGGCCCACCACTCTGAAGGTTCGAGCTTTTCGGCCATATTTATCACTATAATAATCAAACGAAGAAGTTGTATTTAAACTTTTGTTTTTTAGATATATTAATTTTAAAAGTTTTATTTCATTTTCATGAAATAAAATTTTCTGCACAATAGGATAGAATTGGGTACTCTTTCAATTCTATCTAATAGATTCTTTTTCAAAATGATCAATTCTTTTTCGAAAAGTCATTCTTTCAATTCTATCTAGCAGATTCAATTATATGGAGCAAGGTAACGATAAGTTTACAAATAAACTTTCAATTCTATCTAGCAGA
>POCB01000195.1 GCA_002899805.1 Fervidicoccus sp. | reverse complement strand
GAGCTAACAGGAGTCACACCAGCATACTAGAGCTAATTGATTCACCAGGATCCTCTCTCTAAAAAATATTCTTTTTTTCTTCTTCTTCAACTTAAATCTCTTTTTTCCATATACTATAATTGATGCTTATGAGACTGCTTATTGTGACCTCTAACAGATCTGTGTCTCTCAGGAAGGTTGCTTTGGATATCGAGTATGTTGCTAAGAACATTTTTGGTTTCGAGACTTACTTCATGGACTACCCACGCTATGAGCCAGAGATCATTGAGAAGATCGATACCGCCATCACTGTGATGACTTTTGACTTGGCGTGGATGGTTCCTTTTGCGTGGCTCTGTAGAGAGATCCGTGTGGAGGGTAAGAGATGCCTTTTTTACACCACGATCGAGGGCAGACCTATTAGATCCCCTGGCGACGCATGGATCACCAGGGATCTTGATTTCATAGCTAACTCTGAATACACTGCTGAGAAGCTTGCTTCCGCAGGTGCCAGGATCAGTAATATCATTTATCACGGTGTGAATGTTGATGAGATCCAGGCATTCGAGTATATGAGGGATGAGGTCAGGTCTAAGCTCGGTGTGGATAGATCCGAGTTCCTCGTAGGATATCTAGCGGCAGGGTATATGAGGAAGGGGCATGGTCTATTTGCTCAAGTGATTAAGCACCTAGGTAAAATAGCCTCCGACAAAAAGATCCGTGTGGCGGTTCTTACAGATGAGAAAGGTGCGGAGGCTTATCAGGACATAGAAGATGTTATCATCAATGATGAGTTCGGTAACTTATCCAAGGACTGGGTCTATGGATTCTACCATGCTCTAGATCTCTACGTTCACCCATCACTTAGCGAGGGCTTTGGACTGCCTGTGTTGGAGGCGATGGCTTCGGGTAAATACATTGTTCACCCTGACTACAAGCCTCTTAGCGAGATAACTACTGAGGCAACCAGTCTCAGGATCCCTGTGGTATCGACCGAGTATCGGCAGGAGTTCGGTGCCATCGAGTTCGAGCTCCACTACTACAATCCTCAGGTGATGGCGGAGGCTATTGTTAAGGCTTCTGAGAGGATCCGTGAGAGAAGGGGCAGGTATAGGGATAGAGCCATTGCTCGGGCACGTGAATTTGATTTAGTTGTTGTGTATCCTCAACTTCTCTCGCCTGGGCACGGGGAAGGAGCTGGTGCCGAGGATCTCCACGAGATCCTTAGGGAGGAGCTTGTTCAACACATCAAGACTGTTCACGGGGAGTCTAAGAGTCAGAAGATCCTTAGGTTCCCAGGCGGTGACTGGTTCATTAAGGATGAGTTGCTTGAGTTAATAAACATGGCTCCCGCATCCACTTTTGTAGAGGTCTTCGGGGGGTCGGGTCTAATGAGCTCTATGGTTCCCAGGGACAAGTTCAGGGTTATTGTCTATAATGATAAGGATGATTTGTTGGTTAATTTCTTCAGGGTTCTTAAGGAGAAACCTCTGGAGCTCCAGAAAAAGATTCTTTTGACACCTCTCTCCAGGTCTCTGATGCTTAAGTATAAGCAGGATCTTGCCTCGGGAAAGATCTATGAGTATAGCGATGTTGACCGTGCGGTAATGATTTTTTACTTGACTATGTCTTCTATGCACGCTCTCTGGACACCTGCTAAAGTTGGTTTCATGGTTGAGCGGGGCAAGAGCATTGTCCGTGAGTATCTGCGTAAGGCGACTAACATAGTTGAGTTCGCTAAGAGATACATTGATGTGACTATTGAGAACCGTGACTTCAGAGATGTAATAAGGCTCTATGACTCTCCGCACACACTATTCTACTGCGACCCGCCTTTCCTGGACGTCGGGGGGAAGGAGCGTGACAAGTATTACAGATTCACTTTTACTGAGAGTGATATGAGGGATCTACTCAATATATTGAGCAGTGTAAAGGGGTTCTTTCTGCTTAAGCTCCCCGAGGATCACCTGGGCATAGACTTCATATCTGAGTGGGTTAAGGAGCATGGCTATAACACACGTATTGTCTCTAAGAAGAAGAGCATGTATAAGGCTATTGGGGTTGAGAGACCTCTGTGGGGCGTGGTCTTCATATATAACTACGGCTCTAAGTAAGCAATCATTTTTTAAGTCGCCTAAGCTAATCATTAATTGGTGAATTAATTGGGTGAGGAGTCCTTAGAGAAAAAGATCCCTACGCCACCACCGATTCCGCAGGAGATCCCTGAGGAGCAGAAAAGGTTTCTTAATGCCTTAAATGATCTTCTAACAGCTACGCAGGAGCTAGCCTTCACGGTTGCTCTGGTTCCTCCCGAGGCACTCGAGAAATACTCTGAGATAAAGGATCTTATTGAGACGGCTAAGAATGTTGTGCGAGCCACCTACAATTTCTATAAGCTCGTTAAGAGGATGTCGAGATGAGCTCCCGAGTAATTGTTACACCAGTGGATATTGAGGTGGACGGTGCCAAGTGCACGATTGTTGAGATCACTAGTAGGGAGTGGATTGATAAGAGGATTATCTACACGGTATCGGTGTATTGTGAGTATGCTGGCAGAAGATCCCAGATATTCCACCTGGATGTAACAAGCAATGAGGAGCTTATCAACAAGCTAAGGGTCGAGGTTGCTAAGATGAAGATCGCTATAGCGTCTGGATACGATCACTTGTTTAGGCAGATGTGACATATTCTCTTTATATTTTCTAAATAATGATTTTTTTGTCTGGCTCATAACCTAATCACTGAATTATATTTCCTATATCAATAATATTTATCGGGGACTATGGAGTCGAGCAGATACTTTGCTCTATTCAATGAAAACGATGTTGCGTATATCCATGAACTCTCTGGGTCTGGGGGAGGCTCCAGGGTCTTAACTATTGATGACTTGAGATCCATTGACCTAAACGCTTTGGTCACCAGTCTCCACGGCATAACGGATCCAATAGGGCAATTAAAGGACTGGCTATACAATGTCCTTAAGGAGCTTGCTTCCTGGTTTGCTGATACTGTGTCTGGGATCGTGAGGGACTTCTGGGACAAGATCATGAGCCCCGCCATCTCGGTTATTAGGACTGTGGTTGACTCAATATATGCATTTATAACTAATATACCAGGTGCCTTCACCGACATGATTTCTTGGATAAGGGATCAGTTCAGGGGTTTATGGAGCTGGGTGCAGGACAATATAGCTATCCCGCTCGTTAATTTCTTAAATGATCTCAGTAGATCTATTCAGAGTGGCATATCTACTCTGAGAAGCACTTTATCGAGTGCACTAGACTCTTTGCTTAGAGCTGTGGCAGATGCCTGGGACTATATTCAGAGAAACATTGTTTCCTCGGTGGCGGATGCTTTCTCAAGATTTGTTGATTGGATCCAGGGGGCTTTATCAAGCATCTCCAGGGCAGTTGATAAGTTCTTTTCAGAGACTCTTCCGATGTGGCTTAGTCAGGCGATTGATAATATTCAGAAAGCCTCGTCCTATGCCTGGGACACTATTCAGAGAAGCGTTATCTCACCGCTCCTAGACGCCTTAAACAGATTCGGTGACTGGGTCAGGAGCGGATTAGCTTTAGTCTCTGATTTCTTCACCAAGACCCTGCCCGCAATGCTCTCGCAGGTCGGTGACTTGATACAGAGAAACATTGTTACTCCTCTAGCCGATGCCTTCAGCAGACTCCTTGATGCTCTGAGAACTGGTCTTGGAGCGGTTGCTGATTTCTTCACCAAGACGCTTCCTGGGTGGCTCTCTCAGGCGTGGGACTGGCTTCAGAAGTCCTTATCTGGTGCCTGGGACTGGATACAGAGGAATATTATTTCACCACTCCTAGATGCCTTAGGCAGATTCGGTGAGTGGATCAGGAGTGGTTTAGAGACTGTGATAAGTTTCTTCACTAAGATCCTGCCCGAGTGGATCGATAGATCCTGGAGATGGATCCAGGACGCTTTTGCGGGTGCCTGGAGGTGGATTCAGGATCACATAATCACTCCTCTGTGGAGCG
>POCB01000022.1 GCA_002899805.1 Fervidicoccus sp. | reverse complement strand
GGCAGCTGCCGGGAGTGTGGAGAGCACTATAACTGCTGCCTTGTATGCTTCCACTTTTATTCCTAAAGTTTTTGCCTCTTCTTCGCCTACCGCGAAAGCGTCGAGGCTCCAGCGGAGGATGTAAAGCAGAAAGAGTGATGGTATGGAAATAATTGCAAGCATTTCTACATCTTTCCATGTAACTGAAGCAAGCCCACCCATCAGCCAATAGGTAATCTGTGGTAGCTTCGATTCGGGATCTGCAAGGAACTTCACAAGGCTCATGAGGCTTTTGAAAAGGCTTCCAATGATTATGCCCGAAAGCACTAGATCTATAATTCTAGCACCTCCTCCCCTCCAAGCAATTGCGTAAGAAGCTGCTAGTGCGGCAAGCCCAAGAGCGAATGCTATCGCCTGAACAAGTGATAGGGGAAAATCGAGGAGTATTCCAATGGATGCCCCAAATCCTGCTCCAGCCAACACACCCAAAATATCTGGACTGACAAGAGGGTTTCTGAATAGCGACTGAAAACCAGCTCCTGAAACAGATAGAGAAGCACCTATAAGTATTGCAGCAATTATCCTAGGCAGTCTTATTTGGATTACTACATTAGTTAGGGGGTTCGAGGCTGAAGCTTTTCCCAATATTGATTCCGATAATATTTTGAAGGAGCCCACAGGATCGAAACCATAACTACCCATCCCAAGTGAAATCATGAAAACGAAAAAACACAATACAGCAGTGAGACCTATCTTTTCTCCTTCTTTCATTCCATGATCATCTGCCAGCGTGAACGTGTTTACTTTATCATCGAGATCTCGCTATCACTGAGCCCATATATATCTCTGTAAAGTTGCAATCTGAGACTTGTTATATTCAGTGCAGCCGTTTCATTTGGATGAATAATTTTGGCTAAGTACGCGAGGAGCAGAACAAATCTCGGGCTCGTTGGCGTATATTCCCTTGGTATTTTGAATACTTGACCGTTTTTCACTGCGTTGATGTTCTGAAGCCTTGAATCTCTGAGTACATCGCTCACGTTCTGAGATACTCTGAAACTTAGCACTATTATGTCTGGGTTCATTTTGACGACATCTTCATAGTTTATGAAAATCGTGCTCGCGTTGCTGGATAATCCTTGGCTCAAGCTTATACCACCTGCAAGAGTTATGAGTTGATTCTCGATTCCTTGTGTTACTATCTGAATTCCAGAAGTCCCAATGCTTCTTATAAACAGGACTCTTGGTTTCGAAGTCGAGTTTGAAACCATAGTTGAAATCTGATTAACTGTGCTGTTCAGGTATGAAATTACGTAGCTCGCTCTGTTCTCTCTATTTAAAGCTTTTCCTATCATCGATATCATATTGTAGAGATCTTGGATACTGTTCGTCCAAGGAACTCCTATCACTGTAAGGTTGTGGCTTTCATAGCTTTGCAACTCCTGCTGTGTCCTTATATATGTTATTATGATGTCAGGATGGAGAGAAACCAGTTTTTCCAAATCCACGCCATTAGTATATGTGAGGGGTGTCGCATTAAGTATACTTGGAGGGAAATTCATTGAATCGAGCCTTCCAACTATGAGAGAACCTGCACCCAACGAGTAAACTATTTCCGCTGATCCTTGATCTAACACCACCACTCTAGTGACGTTGAGAGGGACTGTCACGTTTCTTCCTAGACCATCCGTGACTATAATGAAATTTTTCTGTTGTGTCACTTCGCTGTTTTCGTGCACAAGAGCAATAGCCCCAATTGCGATCACTACAATGATAATAGCCCCAAGGAGTAAGAGATTTTTCATGTATATCACCAAAATTTTCTATCTTATAGCATAATTAATATCTTTTATTCTTAAGCTTCCACAAGATTTGATATGTGAGCTCAAGAGTTCAAAATAACATGAAAAACTCAAATCATGTTAGAGTTGAAGCCGAAAGCCTTGCTTTGTTGAATTCGCAATTTTGAAGAACATTTATCATTTTTTATCATTCAAAGTAAAAAATAAAAATGCTAGCCACAGAACTTGAAAGGAGCGAGTTTATCTTTCCTATTTAGATTGAAAGGTGAAAGGATTGATCCCAGTAGCTGTTATCGGACTGATAGGAGGCGCTCTAGGTTTCATATTCGCTATAGCAATCTACTATCTCCTTTCCAGAGAAGAGATGGGAACGGAGAGGATGGTCGAAATCTGGAAGGCTATTCGGGAAGGATCTTCGGCTTATATGAAGAGGCAAACGAAGACGATTCTATCATTCTCTGCCCTCGTGTCTATTTTGGTGATGGGAGCTGTTTACTTCGGCTATAAGACCAGAGTCCTCACCGTTTACCCGCAACTTGGAGACGAGGTGATAAAGGAATCCATATTGGTCGGGGCATCTGTATTTCTCGGTTCCGTTTCTTCACTCATTGCAGCTTTTTTCAGCATGGATGCTTCAACGAAAGCCAATGTGAGAACTGCTGCTGCCGCTATTAAGAGTGCTCAGAGAGCTCTGAGGAACTCTGTTCTGGGAGGAGCGGTACTTGGTCTATCCGTTCCTTCGCTTTCCCTACTTTTCATTTCGGCCTTATATTTGATATACTCAATATTCTTCAATGCCAGCATAGGGAACCCTCTAACATATAGATTCATCTTGGACAGCCTGGCAGGTTTTGCATTCGGAGCGAGTCTCTCTGCTCTCTTTGCGCAGCTCGGAGGAGGAATATATACTAAAGCAGCTGACATTGGTGCGGATTTAGTTGGGAAGGTCGAAGCTTCAATACCTGAGGACGACCCGAGAAACCCCGCTGTAATAGCTGACCAAGTAGGAGACAATGTTGGCGATTGTGCAGGAAGGGGGGCAGATATCTTCGAGAGCGTTACAGCTGAGACTATAGGAGCGATGATGATAGGTTGGGTCACTTATTTCATCCTTTCAAGTTCAGGATTGAGCGCTGATTATGCCTCGAGGTTCATGTTTCTCCCCCTCCTTGTATCGTTAGTGGGGATAGTTTCCTCTCTTCCTGGAATATTGACTATAATATTGCAGAAGAAATTCAATGAGCCGATGGAACCGATGAGAAATGGTGTTATAGTTTCCTCCATCATCTCTCTAATTCTTCTATTTTTGCTCTACAGATATGAAATGCCCGAGATTTGGCTCAACCTCTACATTGCTTCGATATTTGGAATTGTTGCCGGAATAGTCATGGTTCTCGTGACCAACTATTATACTGGGCTTCGCTCCAAATCAGTCATTGAAATAGCAGAGAGCAGTCAGAGCGGGCCGGCGCTGACTTTCCTATCAGGACTTTCTGTCGGCATGAGAGCTACCCTGATACCTGTTGTAACGATATCAATAGCTATCCTGGCGTCTTTCATTTCACTTTATTTCTCCCCATTACCTTCTACACTTGAATCAGTTGTAGGAGGGCTCAATCTATCTCGATTCATTTATGGAATATATGGGACTGCTATAGCTACAATGGGCATGCTCACGCTCACTGGTATAATAATGACCCTGGACGGATCCGGCCCCATAGCTGACAATGCTGGAGGGATAGCTGAGATGAGCGGTCTGAGCAAAGAAGTTAAAGAAAGGCTTGATCCTTTGGATGCTCTTGGGAATGTGACTAAAGCTCTGACGAAAGGATATGCTATGGGAAGTGCAGCCCTAGCATCCCTCTTGTTGTTCCAGGCGTTCGTGCAGGACTACGTAGCTAGGGATCCATCGGTGTTAGCCATCTCTTCTTCAGCATTCGTGATAAACATATCTGGTTTTGCAGAAGCGCTGAAAAACTTCTTTGGAGGGCTCGTAGTAACTAAGCCAGTGATTCTTATATCGATCCTTATAGGAGCAATGTTGCCATATTATTTCACATCGATGGGGCTCAAAGCAGTGACTAAGGCAGCGTATATGATGGTCGAAGAGGTAAGGAGGCAATTCAAGGAAAAGCCTGGTATACTTGAAGGCAGAGAAAAACCAGACTATTACAGAGCGGTTGACATCAGTACGCAACATGCCATAAGGAACATGATTGCTCCATCCCTCTCGATAATAATAACACCCTTAATTCTCGGAACACTTTTTGGCGGCCAGGCCGTCGGAG
>POCB01000234.1 GCA_002899805.1 Fervidicoccus sp. | reverse complement strand
AAGCGGTCCAGACCGTCCCTCCAGACGGCCGGCCGCTTCCCCCGACCCCACAGGGCGGACTTCATAGCTATCCAGGACCTGCCCGCCGTGCCCCTTCCCCATGCACGGGATTGCTGGTCCCCGCATTTCGCCCATTTCGGGAACGGGAGGGCGAGCCCCTGACCCTACCCGTGTGCCAAATATTTTTTTCTTTTACAGAATATTTAATATTTGCCTCCTTCCATGGGGGCTCTCAAGATTTCAAAGCTAGAGGACTAGGAAGAGGAAAAAGCCAGGTTATCTCTCATTTTCTCATTATTTTCGATGTACTTCCTTACCTTTTCATATAACGACAGTAGCAGTCTCCTCCTGTCCTCCATCAATACTATGTCCTGGTATCCTATTGCAATTATGTGATGGGCAAACGGGCTCGGAACCTCTGATGGGCCAGTAATTTCAACCTCTATTTCTCCGTCCTCGATCCGCTTCAGAACCTCCTTTGCAGCATCCACATCCATGTGGTCATGTATTATCTCCCTTACAGTTTCCTTCACTACAGGATTCTCGCTATCTTCTTTCAATGCATCTAGTATCGTCTGGGCGCTGAGCTGAAGCTTATTCGGGGACCTCTCCCACCCCCTGTAGTTCCTCAGTATCATGAAGCTACGCTGCGCGCATTGCCTGAATATCCTCTTCATCATCTCAGTATTGTATATGCTCTTTGTGAGGAGATCCTCGACGTTCTTCGAGTTCACACTCTTCACCAAGGTCGACACATCAACCTCAGGCCTCCCCGGGAGGGTGAGCATGAATGCGTTATCTGAGACTGTGACCCTAACTGCGGTTCCGGATTGCTCTGAAAGCGCATAAGCATAAGCCCTCGAAAGGGCATCGTTCGCCTTCCTACCGAAGAGGGAGTGAAATATGATGTTCCTCCCCCTCTCATCATCGTAGATCTCTATATGCACGAGCCTATCGCTCGCAACTATTCCCGAGGTAAAGGCATATTGCTCGCTAATATATCTCGCTACTTCTCTTGCAGCATCCTCATCTAGCATCATCTCATCAGCTATATCCTTAGAAGCCTTATTCAGGTCGAATCCGTACTTCTCAAGAAGCTCTTTCACATGCCTCCTGAACTTCCCAACTAATAGAGCTGAGTCGAATGATAGGGGTAGCATCTCGCTGAACCATGATGGAACTGTAGGTCTCTGCCCTTCCGCCGAGTCCACGAACATCTTCAAGCCCGTCAGCTTCTTGAAGACGTATGTCTTTCCTCCTAGCACGAAGACGTCGCCAGGAGAGAGGATCTGGGCGAAGCCCTCGTCAAGATCCCCTATGTACTTCCTCCCCTTGAGGAATACCTTTATCTTAGCCTCATCAGGAATCGTCCCCTGATTCAGATTGAATATCATTCTCGTGCTCCTCTTCTTCCCGAAAGCGTTTTCCTCAGGATCGTACCAGATCTTCCTGTATACCTTCTGCTCCTCTAGCCTCTTCTCATCCCCACCAAGGAACTTCACAACTGAGAGGAAGTCCTCGTACTTAAGCTTGTGGTACGGATAAGCTCTCTTCACAACTCTGTACGCATCCTCAACCCTCCACTTCTTCTCTAAGCTCATTGCAACGATGTTCTGAGCCAATACGTCTAGGGGGGCCTCGGGGATCTTCGTCTTGTCTATGAGCCTCTTCCTTGCAGCATCAGCAAGCACTGAGCACTCCACCAGATCATCCCTATCAACAGTTATTATCCTTCCCTCGCTGACCTCGTGAAGCCTGTGCCCCGCTCTCCCAACCCTTTGAAGCAGTCTGCTCACCGACTTAGGGCTACTGAGCAAGAGCACGAGGTCTATATATCCTATATCTATTCCGAGCTCAAGGGAGGTGCTCGAGACGACCACCCTGAGCTCCCCCCTCTTGAGCCTCTCCTCCACGTCGAGCCTTATATCTCTGCTCAAGCTGCTGTGATGCGCCCCTATATCATCCAGGCCGACAAGGTTCTTCTCAGCTAGGACCTTCTTAAGCTTGAAGACCACCCTCTCTGTAGCGCTCCTCGTGTTCGTGAATATCAGTGTGGACTTGTGAGAGAGGACGAGCTCCGCTATCTTAGAGTATATCCCATCAGAGAGCTCCTCCTCGCTTGCATATATCATGTCCTTAACTGGAACCAAAACCCTTATATCGAACGGCTTCTTGAACCTCGCATCTACTATCTTCACGCTTCTCGGCTTCCCATCATCTCCGTATCCTCCGAGGAACCTCGCAATCTTCTCAAGGGGGGATATAGTAGCGCTGAGCCCTATCCTCTGAACTTCCCTTTCAGCGAGCTCCTGAAGCCTCTCTAAAAGTATTGAAAGGTTGCTCCCCCTCTTCGATGAGGCGATCTCGTGGATCTCGTCTATTATAACCCACCTTATGCTCCTGAGCCTCTCCCTGAACTTAGGGGCTACCAGTATTAAAGCGAGGCTCTCTGGGGTCGTTATTAAGATGTGGGGTGGCTTCCTGAGCATTATCTGCCTCTCGTTCTGAGGGGTGTCGCTCGTCCTTATTGAGGCCTTTATGTCCTCAAGCTCCACTCCGTACTTCTCCCTCGCTATTTTCTTTATCCCCTCCAAAGGCTCTATGAGGTTCCTCCTGATGTCATTGTTAAGAGCCCTCAGCGGTGAGACGTAGAGAACATAGATCTCATTTTCGAGCTTCTTCTCCTCTGAGAGCGCGTAGAGGGCATCTATTATTCCCAAAAATGCAGCCAGCGTCTTCCCAGTTCCTGTTGGTGACGAGATGAGCACATTCTCTCCTCTTTTGATCAGGGGTATTGCCCTCTTCTGAGGCTCAGTGAAATCTCCAAATGACCACCTGAACCACTCTAAAGTGTAAGGCCTCAAGACCTCTTCGAGATCGCTTTTCCTCATGCTCAGAACAGCCTTCCTCGATGCGGATGATCGGAAAATCCGATAAGGATCCAAGAAAAATTATTTAAAAAAGAAATTATATATCTTGTTTCTATACGCGAATTTTTTTACACCTTGAGGATGTCTAGATTGGGGCGGATGCTTTGAAGATCAGGATTAGAGCTTTCGGCTTGGTGAAGGATCTGACCGGGTGGGATGAGAAGGAGGAAGAGGTTGAGGATGATCTGAGCGTTGGGGAGCTCATGAGGAGAATTGAATTCTACTATATGAGGGGTGCGAGGAGCGAGGGGCTTATCGTTCTTGTGAACGGGAAGAGGGCCCCGGAGAATCAAGCTTTAAAGGAGGGGGACGAGGTAGCGATAATACCTCCCCCATCAGGAGGCTAGACTATGGGAGAGAGCTACAATCCGTGCACTGATCCTCCTCCAATCCTCAAGGCAGAGTGCTTCCAGGGTAGGACTGCAGAGCACCTGACATTTGAGCGGGCTTTTGAAATTATAAGGTGGATCTCTCGTGCAACGAGCCCGCATGGCTCTGGAGGCCTTTCAATATTTCTGGGAACGGTTAAGGGCAGAGCTGAGGGACATAGAGTTGAGAGGTTGATTTATGAATCATATGAGCCCTACGCCTCCCAAGCTCTCGATTCAATAGCGAAGAGCTTCTCCTCAGACAAGGAGGTCCTCTCCCTAATAATAGTTCAGAGCATAGGCGAGCTCCGTCCCGGGGATCCGACGATACTTGTAGCATCTTCCGCGACTTCCAGGAAAAAGGCCTTCAATTCCGCGAAGGAGGCCCTAGAGAGGGCAAAGTTTGAGCCTCCAGTATTTAAGCTTGAAGTTAGAGAAGATGGAGAGTACTGGATAAGCGGGGATGGAAAAAGATATAGAAGAGAAAGTAAATAAATCGGATCGAGATTAAATATCAGTAGAAAAATATAAAAATCTTGAGTGCCATTAACAAAACGAGGGCGGGGGTGCCCGAGCATGGCCAAAGGGGTCGGACTGAGGCTCCGATGGAGAAGTCCTGCGTGGGTTCAAATCCCACCCCCCGCATCAATTCCCAATTAACGGAGTGTATTTTCCACAAAATGGGGGCGTTTGACCTCCCAGCTTCCTATGTAGACTGCAGTGTCCATATCATAAAGCTCTTTGATATCATGGTCATCCTTCAATTGCTGGGTGACGCGATTGCCTCA
>POCB01000200.1 GCA_002899805.1 Fervidicoccus sp. | reverse complement strand
GGACCATGGGTATCTTAGCCCTTCCTCCGAACATGTACCTCATCTTTGCAGCTTGGTTGTATATCTGGTCGAATGCGACGCCAAGGAAGTCTATGAACATCAACTCGACGACAGGCCTGTATCCAACAGCCGCAGCTCCAACTCCAGCTCCTATGAAGCCGCTCTCAGCGATCGGAGTATCCCTCACTCTCTCCGGACCATACTTCTCCAGCAGTCCCTTGGTGACTCCGAACACTCCCCCGTATACCCCAACATCCTCTCCCATCACGATTACTTTCTCATCCTTCGCCATCATCTGGTCGAGCGCTTCGTTCAGGGCCTCTGCGAATGTTATGATCCTCTCACCCATTGCGTTTCACCTCCTACACCTCCCACTCCCACACCAGCACCCCCTTCGTTGGGGTGGAGAAAACATCCTCGTATAGCTCCTTGGATTCCGGATACGGGCTCTCCTCAGCGAACTTCACCGCATCCTTCACTTCTTCCTCGACCTTAGCATCTATAGCCCTGAGCTCCTCCTCCGAAATTCCCATATCGAGTAGCTTCTTCTTGAACAACTCTATGGGATCCTTGTTCTTCCTCCACCACTCCACTTCTTCCTTCTTCCTGTAAACCTGGGGATCCCCCTCGAAGTGGCCCATATACCTATAAGTCTTCGCTTCTATGAGGGTCGGTCCCTCTCCCTTCCTAGCCCTTTCCACAGCCTCCTTTACGACTTCGTAAACTGCAAGTACATCCTGACCATCTACTTCAACTCCGGGGACTCCATACGCGGAGCCTCTCTCTGCAACGCTCCTGATCGCCTGCTGCTTTGAATATGGGAGCGATATCTGGTAGAGGTTGTTCTCACATATGAATACAACGGGAAGCCTCCATATAGAAGCTAGATTGAGCCCCTCGTGGAAGTTCTGCTGGTTCGAAGCACCGTCTCCGAAGAAGGCAACAGCTACCCTATCCGATTTGGAGAGCTTGAATGCGAGCCCAGCTCCAACGGCATGGGGAATTCCCCCTCCAACTATTCCATTTGCCCCTAGCTCGCCCTTCCTCAAATCGGCTATGTGCATTGAACCCCCCTTTCCTTTGCATACGCCCGTCCTCTTTCCGTATAGCTCGGCCCACATCTCCTTCAGGGAACCACCTTTAGCTATGAAGTGCCCGTGACCTCTGTGCGTGCTCGTGATGACATCATCATCCCTCAGGTTCGCCATTGCCCCCACTGCTACGGCCTCCTCCCCCATGTAGAGGTGCACGAATCCAGGGATCTTCCCCTGAGCGAAGTGCTTCGAAGCCTCCTCCTCGTTCCTCCTTATCTTCACCATCATCTCGTACATCCAAAGAAGTTTCTCCTTTGGAATCACCTCTCTGGACAAGTTCCCACCATTTTCCTATATTATGATCTTTATAACGATAAACTTTTCTTTTTAAAAAAATTTAAAAAATAAAATAAATTTTCCACTTTTCAATAAAAATTTTACAGGAATAAATCGATATAGGATAAAAACGAACCCGAGAGCTTCAAAAGTATCGCTTCCATCATATCCGATAATATTAAAAGACAGGATCTGTGAGGGAAGAGTCACATAGGGGGATCGCCCTGAGCAAAAGACCCTGGATCTTGCTCCTCTCAACGACTCTCGCGAGCTCTCTGGTTCCATTTCTCTCCAGCAGTGTGAGTGTAGCACTTCCAGCCATAGCAGAGAGCGTGAGCATTTCCATCTCGAAGGCAAACTGGGTCAACAATTCTTTCCTGATCCCATTGGCTGCATCTGTTCTGATAGCTGGGAGGATTGGGGACTGGTGGGGTAGGGGGAGAGTTTATTTACTTGGTCTCCTCATGTTCGTAGCATCCTCCGCCTTGATCCTGGTTCCATCCAACGATTTCCATCTCCTCCTCCTGACGAGAGCTTTTCAAGGTATAAGCGGAGCCTTCGTCACTTCAGTTGCCGTTTCTCTCCTCTCAGAAGCTTTCCCCCCTAACATGAGGGGGAGAGTGATCGGAATAAATACCATGGCAGTGTACGTGGGTCTCAGCCTCGGTCCAATGCTCGGAGGAGCCCTGACGTCCTTCTTGGGTTGGAGATCGATATTTCTGTTCTCACTCGTCATTTCCGCACTGAGCCTTTCACTGGCTCTCAGATCGGTGGATATTGGAAGAGGATCCATGAATCCTCCCAAAGCTCCGGAGAGCGCCGTGTTTTTAGCTTCAACCGCTCTAATAGCCACAGGCACTTCTCTCATGGCGATTCCAGTTGCTGGAGCGGGACTGGTAGCTCTCGGGACCGCCGCTTTCATAGCTCTGCTGCTTTTCGAGAAGAGGAGAGGAGCGCTCATCCACCCTGCTCTCCTGAGACCGAGGCTCGTGATGTCTTATTCCGCAGCGATGCTCAACTACAGTGCTACCTTTGCCCTCACCGTGCTCCTGAGCCTCTACCTTGAAAACATGAAGGGCATGACCCCATTCGAAGCAGGCATGGTCCTAACGATCCAGCCAGTCATACAAGCTGCGCTATCTCCAGTTGCCGGATTCATGGCGGAGAAGGTAGATCCCTCGATGATAGCCACAATCGGTATGGGGATCATTGCATATGGGATCTTCTCCTTAATACCTGTGATCTCCATAAACAGGATCTCTCTCCTCTATGCATCCCTCGCATTGCTCGGAATAGGCTTCGCGTTGTTCGCATCTCCAAATACGACAGCCGTAGTATCTCTGACTCCCAGGGAAGCTTATGCATCTTCTCTAGCCTTCCTCGCTACAATGAGGTACTTTGGGCAGGCCCTCAGCACTTCGGTGATAATTTCAGTGGAGAGCCTGATTTCTTCGATCGAGTCCAGCATATTCGTGAGCCTAGAGATATACGTCACGCTGAGCATAATTGGGACGATCCTCTCCTATTTAGCTAGAAAGCGCTAGGATATCTCGTGGTGCCTCCTGCATCTGGGCTCATAGCTCTCTCTGCCCCCTATCAATATCCTGGGAGCATCCCGCGGAGCGGGCTTACCGTCTATGAGCCTCTGCGTCCTTGTTGCAGGGGCTCCGCACCTCTTCCCAGTTTTCGGATCGACATACGTGCAAACAGCTTGGAGGGATACGACATCATCGGCCCTAGGAAGGAGCTCCTTAACTACCTCCCAAGGCTCTCCCCTGAAATCTAGGTTGAGGGCAGCGACGAAAACCCTCTTCTCCAGACTAACCCTCAGAATCAATTCTACTATCTTCATATCTGGTTCGAAGAACTGAAGCTCGTCGATGCCTATTACTTCGACGTCCTCGAGCTTTCTCAGCGCCTCCTCGAGCCCCGAGTAGTTCGGCTCCACAGCGAGCGCCTCCATCTTCAAGCCATCATGGCTGACAACTTCTCTTTCCGAGTACCTTTTATCTATGGATGGCTTGAGCAGCGCAACGGTGTAGCCAGCCATCTTATATCTCGTGAGCAACCTGAGAAGTTCCGTCGTTTTTCCCGAAAACATGGGACCTACTATTACCGTGAGACCGAAATCCCTCGCTTCCCTGCTCATTTTCTCCACCAAAAGGAGATCGAAGAAAAGCGTATATTTATCCTTCCCAACCATTATCCTGGTGCAAAATCATGCAGCTTGAAATAGAGGAGAGCCTCTTCTCTCGACTTATCGATGAGGGTCTCAAGGAAGGGGCGAAATACATAGAGATCAGATTTCAGAGCGATAAGGGAAGTAACCTCAGCATGAGGAACGGCAAGGTCCTAGGTTTCTCCTCCTATGGAGGAGGTGGAGTAGGAATAAGGGTTCTCTTGGATGGAGGGATGGGATTCGCTTCAACCAACATCCTCGATCCTTCTTCAATGAAAGAAGCTCTCTCGAGGGCGCTCAGCGCTGCCAGGTCCGCGGGGAGACTGAGGAAGAGGAAGATAGAGCTGAGCGAAGAGAGGCTCGGTAGAGCTTCCTATGAGGCTTTCCAGAAGAGGAAGATAGATGATCTCGGTGCGGAGGAGCTGATAGAGATGGGAAAGGGGATAGAGCAGAAGATCAGAGACTCTCTTAGATCGGTCAAGCTCCCAGTATTCGTTGCGTCCTTCTCCTCCCATCTGCAGGAAAAGCTGATTGTGACTAGTGATGGTGCC
>POCB01000242.1 GCA_002899805.1 Fervidicoccus sp. | reverse complement strand
AAAGTGGGTCTCATAGGAATAGGCAACTGCTCCTCTGCAATCGTACAGGGGGTCCTCCTCGCTAAGAAGGACCCGAGCAAAACGAAGGAGATCCTCTATGAGGATATAGGAGGCTACAAAATACAGGACATAGACTTCGTTTTAGCCATAGATGTGGACGTCAGGAAGATAGGCAAGGACCTTGGTGAAGCTATTTTCGAGGGCCCGAACATATTCCCCAAGCTTCTTGATGATACGAAAACGGGAGTGAAGGTCATAGCGGGTCCTGTCCTGGATGGAGTAGCTGAGCACATGAGGAGCATCTTCATGCCCCATGGAAAGGAGATCGCAATGGATGAGATAGTCAAAGCCATGAAGGATTCGGGGGCTGAAGTGATAGTCAACATGCTCCCCGTTGGCTCGGAGGAAGCGACCAGGTTCTACGCGGAGGCTGCACTCAAGGCCGGGGCTGCCTTCATAAACGGCATGCCTGTATTCATTGCCAGCGACCCTAGGGTGGCAGGAGAAGTACAGGAAGGCTGGACTCCCCCTGCTCGGCGATGACATTAAAGGGCAGTTCGGTGCGACCATACTCCACTCCTCTCTCACAGCTCTCATGAGGGAGAGGGGGCTCACGGTGAACGAAACTTATCAGCTCAACATCGGGGGGAATACTGACTTCCTCAACATGAAGGAGGAGGAGAGGCTCCTAAGCAAGAGGGAGAGCAAGACGAGTGCCGTGGCACACACGCTGAAGAACCCTGCGGAGATCATCCAGTCCAAGAGGATAAGGATAGGACCCAGCGACTGGGTACCCTTCCTGGGGAACACGAAGATCGCCTACATCTACATAAAGGCGACCTCCTTCCTGGGATTCCCCGTCGAGCTCGATGTGAAGCTAAAGGTCGATGACAAGAGCATGTATGCTGCTGCGATGATGGACTTGATAAGGCTCGCCAAGCTCGCCCTTGATAATAAGCTAGCGGGTCCTATACAGGAGGCGAGCGCTTACTACATGAAGCATCCTCCCCAGCCAGTATCCTCTCCATTTGAAGCCAAGAGGATGCTCGACGAATTCATAGCGAAGTACGGAAAAAAAGTCAGAAGCTGAAGGGAGACAGGTTGAAGTGTCTCTCCTTCGACATATGGAACACGTTGCTCGACCTGGGAAAGCTGTATTCCCTCATAGCAGAGGAGCTCTCTGAGATTACGGGGAGAAGAAAGGAGGAAATGGAAGCTGGGCTCAAGAGCGCTTACCAGAAAGCCCTCAGCCTCAGGCTCGAGGGGGCCTTCAGGAGCCCAATTCTGGATTCAGCCCGGGTCTTTGCTTCAGAGCTCAACATAACCGAGGAGGGCCTCTTCAGAGCCCTCGTGAGAGCGGTGATGAGAGCTGAGACTGGGGAGATGGTCTTCGACGATGTCCACCGAGCCCTGGATGAGCTGAACGCAATGAACATTAAGATGGGCTTGCTGGGGAACGTGATGTTCTGGCCTGGCATGGTAACGAGGATCATATTGGAGAAGAACGGGATCCTTCGCTACTTCCATTCTACCATCTTCTCCGACGAATCTGGTGTCCAGAAGCCAGATAGGGCTGCCTTCGAGCTTCTCGCCAATAGGTTGGAGTGCAGATTGGAAGAAATGGTTCATGTTGGTGATTCGCTGGAAAACGACTTAGCTGGGGCTCTCATCTCCGGTGCCTCAGCTATTCTGATAAAGAGGGATTCTCCAACGAGCTTCTCCATAGGAAAGAGAGCATTTGTTGTCCGCACTCTCACGGAGATCCCCGGTCTATTATCCAAGCTCTAGTCCAGCCTTTTTCCATCAACTTCTTCTACTTTTACCCCATCAGCACCCAGCTTAGTCCTCAGTACCATGGATCCGTGCAGCTTCATCGCCGTTTCCACTATCTCCCCCTTCTCCGGTACAAGCGCTATGACACAGCCTCCTCCTCCTGCTCCCGTGAGCTTTGCCCCATATGCACCAGAATCTCTAGCCACATGCACGAGCTCGTTCAATCTTCTCGTCGAAACTCCGAGCGCGTCGAGGAGGGAATGATTGATGTTCATCAGGAACCCGAGCTCCTTAAGCTCCCCCCTCAATAGAGAAGCTTCGGCTCTCTCCACAACATGCCCTATCATCTTCATTATGCCCTCATAGATCTCCGGATACTTCTGCATCCTCTCCCTGACCATAGCTACCATGTCCTTGGTCTTCGCCTCCCTTTCCACGTAACCTATTATGAGAGGGAGCTCTCCCTCAACTTTCAACTGAATCCTCTCAACGGAATTGCTTCCATATTTTATCTTCAAATATCCTCCAAGCGAGGTGATCGAGGTATCCATCGGAGAGGCTATTCCCTGCACCTCCTTCTCTACCTCCCAGCCGAGCCTCGCGATCTCTTCCCTGCTGAGCGAGTATCCGTTTACCGCAGCATAGGAGGCTATTGTTGAGACAGCAACAGCTGCCGAAGTCCCTAATCCTGCTCCAACCGGCATCTCGGACTTTATCTCCACATTCACCCCCCTCTTCACTCCCAGTTCCTTCGCTGTGAGCTCAATGGCCTTGTTTATGTATGCTATCGCTGGAAGGACCATGCCGTAATCAGTCTCCAAGACGACCTCGTTTCCTATATATGATATCACTATTCCAGGGACCCTGAGGTCCCTCGCACTTATCTTTATGACATCATCGTTCCTAGATTCTGCTATTGCCTTAACCCTCTTCTCTATCGCTACCACTAGGGCCGGATGGCCGTAGACAACCGCATGTTCCCCGAACAGAGTTACCTTTCCAGGAGCTGAAGCCATGACCTTCATCCTTCATCGCCTCATAGAGCCGCCATGAGCGCCGTTATGGTTGGCGCACCTACGAGCACCATGAAGAGGACTCCGAGGGATACACCCATCTTGCTGACAGCTCCCGAGAGGAGGGCAACGAGCAGCATCCCGAATATTCCTGGGATCCCTGCGTCGTAGAAAGCAAGCAGGAGGACTATCGCTATGAATATGCCGTACAACGCCTCTGCTGAGACCCTCTTGAAGATGAGCAGCGTCAGCGATCTCGAGTACTTCACAATGAGGGGATATGCCACCAATAGGGATACTACAGTCGAGAAGATCACCATGACCGCTATCTCAACATAGCTGTAGTGGCTCAATATGTACCTGAAAGGCTCAACTCCTATGTTAGGAAGCTTCTGGAAGAACGGTGCTGCTGGTCCAGCGCTCATGGGGCCCGTAGCTTGACCAATGACTAGAAGGGGAATCAGCGTCCCCCCTATATACGTCCCGAGCTTGACCCCCTCCCTCACGGTATATGCCAAGAGGGATCCCTGCAGCCTGTCCTTCTTTGTCTCCCTCAGAGTATCTCCGATCAGTATCGTGAGCCCGACGGGCGACATGACCGTGGCTAAGATCGAAGATATGGGCGACCATATCAAAGTATGGAGCAGCTCTTCCTTGCTCATGTTTGCGAATGGGTTCAGGGATATCTTCCCGACCTTCGCCAGCTTCACTTCCTTGAACCCCCCCTTCTCCAGAGATTTTCTGAGCTCTCTGTTGAGGGCGCTCAGCAGCTCTAAGAGCATCGGACCTATCGTTATCCCTAGGAAGAGGCTGACCGAGACGGTTTTCCCATAGACCCCCCTGACTCCTTGCACTAGTATGGCGAATGAGGGGATCATCAAGAATGCGAGCCACTTGTTCTTGGAAGTCGCCGATAGGAAGAACACTCCAATCAAGATGAGCCAGAACCACCTATATACCTTCACCCCTAACACGAGATCTTGGGAATTGAGCCAGCTCCCTATGGGCATTATAGCATAGGATACTCCCAGAACGAAGAGAACGACTACTATGGAGGATATGAGTGCCGCGGCATTCCCCTTCCTGAGGAGGATATCAGCCATCCCGTGCTCCTTAGCTACTAAGGCGTCGGGGACTTGGGGCACAGCCATGACACCTCCTGGAATTCCTGCGAGAGCTACTGGGACAGCATCTCCGATCTTGAAGGCAACTATGGAGGCCATGAACCAAGCGAGAACTAAGATCGGGTCGAGCCCCGCGAGGAGAAGGGCGAGGGCAACAGGCGACATCGTAGCAGTTTCATCCGTTCCAGGAAGTATT
>POCB01000090.1 GCA_002899805.1 Fervidicoccus sp. | reverse complement strand
CTCTGGCTGTGTCGGCTCTCTTATATCCCTCCAAATAAGCAACCTTATCTATACTGCTCAGGTTCTCTCCAAACCCCAGAGGTATGAAAACGACATAATCTAGACCCTTACTCCTCAGAGCTTCTTCGAGAGACGGAAACTGAGAAATGCTCGCCTTTTGCCCGCTTGATTCAGCGGTCATCTCTATGTATTGAGATAGAAGACGCCCAACCTCCTCAGATATAGTACTATTATCTCCATCGACTATCGCAAACGATATGGGCTGGGTTTTGTAGATAGCCAATGTGACAGCTCCTAGGAGCGGGAGAGAAAGGAGGGGTAGGATGACGACTGCCCCCAGTGTCCTTCTATCCCTCAGCAGATCCTTCATCTCCTTCCAGAGAACAGCATAAATGTCCAACAGAGCTCACCTCTTCCTGAGGGCTTTCACAAATGCTTCTTCTAAATCCCCAGCCTCATACTTTTCCACTATTTCCTGAGGCTTTCCCTCTTCTACAATTTTCCCTTTGTGCATGAGGATTGCCCTGTCACATAATCTTTCAACCTCCAACATATTGTGGCTGCTCATGAGCACCGATGCCCCCGTCTTTCTGGAATGCTCCATTATTGACTTCCTCACCTCTACTGCTGAGAAGACATCCAGCCCACTCGTCGGCTCATCGAGAAGAATGAGGGGAGTCCCCAGCATGAGGGTCCTCGCGAGCGCGATCCTCCTCTTCATCCCTCTGCTCATCACGCCAGCAGGTCTATTTATTTCTTCCCCCAAACCAGTTAGCTCAGCGCCGAGCTTTGCCGTATTTTCCGCCCTTTCACTCCTTCCATAGAATACCATAGCATAGAACAGGAGGTTCTCATAGCCTGTGAGCCTATCGTATATCCCCGCATCCTCTGGAAGGTAGCTCACCATCCTCCTAGCTTTTTCGCTTCCAGCTGGCTCTCCAAACACGAGAACTGTACCGCTCTCTGGTGTGAGAAGCCCCGCTGCAATCCTCAGGCTCGTCGTCTTTCCGGAGCCGTTGGGTCCTAGAAGAGCTACGATCTCTCCCTTCTTTATGGAAAAGCTCACTCCGTCTACGGCGACTTTTCCGGAGAAGCTCTTCCTAACGTTCTGAAATATTAGGGCTTCCTCACTATCTCTCAAGACCTTCCCAGCTCCTGATTCTTCCGGATTAAGTTTTTTACGTTAAGACAGATTTAATGCATTTCCTTGATTTATGAACCAGTTCCGAGCTTCGTAGTCTACGATAAACATACATAACTCTGAGTATCCCTCAGCCTAGGGCTCCTCTCGAGTTCATTGGAGCCTTCCTTTCTTTATCCAAGTCCATCCGACTTTTGCCCCGCCGACAACACTCCGTATCACAGTCCCGCTTATCTCGGGTCTACGCGGAGCTCTCTCTCAGCGGGGCAAATATACACTATGGAGAAAGGGGCTAAAATCTTTCAGCTCGGTGGAGTTTCTTCATTTTGAGGCTCAGGACGTGCTTTCCTCATCACTCCTCCATTTTTTGTAGAGAGAATGCTGTATTCCCAAGACATCGAATATCTTCCCCACAACGAAGTTGACCATATCATCGATGCTTTTGGGTTTTATATAGAAAGAGGGCATTGCCGGGAGTATGATGGCCCCAGCTTCATGGGCTGCTAGCATAGCTTTAAGCTCGGCGCTTCCGAGGGGCGTTTCCCTTGGAACTAAGACCAGAGGTCTCCTGAGCCTCAGGGCGTTGAGGGATGCCCTCACCACGAGATTTTCAGCGATGCCATATGCTATTTGTGCGAGAGTCTTGATGCTACAAGGTACTACCACCACCGCATCGTCTGCACTGCTGGAGCTGGAGATGGGAGCATCGAGCTCGTCTTCGTAATATATTCTGAGGTTCTTCTCTCTGCTCTTCTCCTCCAACCATCTCTCGAGATCTATACCAAGCTCATACCTGGAGACTTCGGAGGCTCCCTTCGTATAGATAGCCGAGACTCTCATATTCCGTGAGAGCATCTCCTCTATGGTTCTTAACCCATATATAGTCCCGCTTGCTCCAGTCATCGCGATCGTAACAGATCTCAATTCTCCCATCGGGTTCATCCTCCTTTTTTTATAGGAAGTTGAGGAAATAAAATATTACTGATTGGGGGCACAAGCATGATCGTATTATTTTCTCCGCTAAAAGATGAGAATTTTTTAAGGATCAGATTTATTTTGTAATCCCATGTAATTCTATGTTAATGTTTGATCGGATTCTGGTGGTGTTGTTGGGAGTAAGAAAGAAGCTCGTTAAGAGAGGAGTCTCGCCCATAGTGGCAACACTTCTCCTGATATTGATAGCCATTGCAGCAGCAGCGGTTCTATATGTTTGGGTGAACACCCTTTCCTCTTCTACGACACAGTACAATCCTGGGAACGTCGCATCGGCAATATCTATAGATGCAGCCGATCTCAGTACTACTACTTTGACAGCCTATGTTAGAAATGTTGGTTCGAATGTCATCAGTGGCGTACTCAATGTATATATCTACAATCAGACAGGCACTCTGATCGCCACTGGACAGAGCGGTTCGGTAACAATACAGCCTGGGCAGGTTCAGAGTATATCAGTAACTCTGAGCATCACTACGGGCAATCAGATAACTCAGGGGACCACTTATACAGTGAAAGTAGTGGCTCCAGGAGGGGCAAGCGCAGTAGCTTCGGTGACAGCACACTCTTAGAATTTTTTATATTATTTCCATACTCTCAATCGATTTTTATCCCAATTTCTCTAGCTATCTCTTTATAGCTTTCTTTCAGAGGATGTTTTGGAAGGAGAGAGACGGAGAATGGTATGAGCCCTCCTTCCCTCCTCTCGAGCTCCTCGAGGGCTTCAACTATTTTCTCCAATTTTTCAGCAGGAAGGGAAAACGATAGCTCATTATCTTGGGCATAGGCCCTCCTCCTCTCTCCGACACATGGAAGAACGACCTTTGGCTCATCTTCTTTCAGAACTCCAGCTACAGCATAAGCACACGCGGCATGACCAGACAACTTCGCTTTTATATCCCTTCCATCCCAGAAAGAAGATGCGTTGACCAACCAGACTATCTGGGCTGGCTCACCGTATATTATTACTACATGCGGGGGTCTCTTCAGAAGAGATAGTGGACCTATTTCAGTACCGTGGACTCTCTGACCATTGAGTCCCTCTATGTAGGGAAACTCGTTTCTTGCCCAGAATTCTCCATGCTCTCTACTGTGAACATCATAGGATATTGGCTGTATCCCATGAGGAACCTCTCTGGCAGGGAGGCCATACCATAGCTTATCACTGGGGCGAAGCACCAATTGTCTTCCTTCATCATAGCTATGACCTTCCCTTCCCTCCTGGCTATCGTGAAAGCTTGACACATTGAGATGTTGTGCTTGATGTCCCTCAGCGGCCTAATGGCATCCTCCTGCGGCTGCTCCCCATCAACGAGAAGCCTCAATCCTATTGGATAGCTCTTCAGCTTAAGAATTTCCACATGAGCCTCCTCTGAGCATAACTAAAATCCATACCAAACCCCTCTAAACTTTCAATTTTCTACTTTTTTGGGATCTCTATCCTGAACCTGGCCTTTGCCTCGTCCCTTTCATGGTATATCTCATATTCAACGATTTTCGCTTTAACCCCGAGATCCTCTAGGACGTATTTGAAATCATCTATCCAGTCATCTACCCCACATGTCCTGCAGAAACTCCCTTCTATTTTTATGACAGCCTCTCCTTTCCCCTCATCGACTTCGACTATCTCTGCCCTTGCCTCGGGATCCCTATATTTATTGTATTCTTCTCTAGCTTTCTCGAATATCTCCTCTGTTCTCATAGAGCAAAAAACCTCAGGTGTGTAGAAATTTATGTAGAGCTCTTTTCTTATAACTCTATCGCGATGACTAGATAGGTGATCTGCCTCCCTGCGGGTTTAAAGCAGAGATCTTTGCTTCTCGAAGGACCATTTTTCTTCCTCGACGAGTTCCGATAAGGCCTTTTCAGCTATCTCGAGGATTTTGGATTCCTCATAGCTAACCAACTTCCCTCCCTCCACGACCAACTTGCCGTTGACGAAGACATGTTCGACGTCGCTTGGCTCAGCTGCATAGACAACTGCTTGATAAGGATTTCTCTGTGGCCAGAACTTCAATGGATCTAACACCTATAAATA
>POCB01000117.1 GCA_002899805.1 Fervidicoccus sp. | reverse complement strand
GGGAGGCTGTTCCAATCGGCGCTGGGGAACCTCTTCCAGAGGGGGCAGACAGCATCGCTAGAACGGAAATATGCGAAGTCTTGGATAAAAGAGTTCTGGTCAAGGCTCCATTGCGTAAAGGAGAGAACTTAATAAAAAGAGGGGGAGATCTGAGGAAGGGAGAAGTGGCGCTCGAGAGGGGAAGATCGCTCAGACCCCAAGATATAGCCCTGGCCATGGAGCTTGGACTCTCTGAAGTCAGAGTCTACGAGAAACCTAAGGTTGCCGTTATGCATGTGGGGAAGGAAGTCCTTGAAAAGAGGGAAAAGGGTTTTCCATATCCTGACAACTTCTCTCAGCTCGCTTCGCTCATGTTGAAGTCCTTTGGCTTCGAAACAACTCATCTGGGCATTTTCCCGGAGAATGCTCAACAATTTGTTGAAGTAACGCTCAAAGCTATGGATAACTACGATGCCCTAGTTGTAGTTGGTAGGGCCTCGATAGGAGAGGAGGATCTTGTTCCCAGGGTTCTCCAGGATATTGGGAGGATCGTTTTCCATGGAGTTGGAGTTTCTCCGGGCAAGGTTAGCGGGCTCGCTGTGGTGAAGGAGAAACCTGTCTTCATGGTGCCTGCTCACGTGGGGTCAGCTATGGCCTCCCTCCTCCTCATAGTCATTCCAGCTCTGACTCTTTCTCTATACGGCTCGAGAGAACCATACTTCAGGCTCAGGGCGAAGCTGAAGGGATATATAGAGGGAAGACATGGGCTCGCTGCTTTCAGAACCGTCGCGGTCAAAAGGGAGGGAGAAGGGTTCGCGGCATACCCAGTCAGCAAGGAGCTTGGGGGTTCACCATTTCTAACCTCCCTCACGAGGGCAAATGGCTTCGTTATACTAGAGCCTGGCTCGAAGCTGAAGGAGGGAGAGTCTGTAGAAGTGAGGCTCTTCTCACCGCAGGAGTTACTTCCATGCTCTTTGCCGGAGAAGAGCAAGTAGGGAGAGAGGCTTGCTCCTGGTAGCTATTACGGGGAGGAAGAAGTCTGGGAAGACTAGGCTCGCTGAGTCTCTCGCAAATACTTTATCAGGCAAATGGAAGGTCGCGTTCATGAAGCACATACACCACGCGGGAGAACCACTTGACAGAGTGGGTAGCGATACGTATAGACTCACTGAGGCGGGAGCAAAGGCTGTGATTGGAGTATCCCCAGATGCCATTTTCCTCAGAGCAAAAATGAATGGAGAAGATTTCGATTTGGCTCTGAAGCTACTCGAGGTTGTTTGCTCTGATTGTGAGCTGGTGTTGATTGAGGGTTTCCATACGTTGCTCTCAAAGAGGGATGAAGTAACCAGGATATACGTTGCGCAGGATGATGATGAAGCTTCCTCCGTAGCAAAGGAAAGCCCAGCTCCTTCCTTCATATACTGCGAGAGCTGCAAGATTGAGGAAGCTTCCGGAATCAAAATCCTGAAGAGCGTGAAAGAGCTCGCTGACGTCATAGAAGAAATGCTTGTCGGTTGAACACGCTAAGTTATTCTATTTAGAAGAAATTCATATTATTTCGGTTCTTTCTTTGATTAAAAAAGCGAAGCATTTGCTGGAGGCACAGCAGCTTGAAGTACAAGTGGATTGTCCTGACGAACACAACGCTTGGGGTGATAATGTCGTCGATGAACATGAACATCCTTATGATCTCTCTTCCTGCCATATTCAGGGGGCTCGGAATAGATCCATTCGCTCCGGGAGAGTTCGCATATCTGCTCTGGGTTCTCATGGGGTACAGCATGGTTCTCGCTACAGTCCTAGTGACATTTGGGAGGATCTCAGATATGTTTGGGAGGGAGAGAGTATATACTTGGGGCTTCATAATTTTCTCTGCAGCCGCAGTGGCGCTATCCTTCATACCTTCCGGATCGGGGAACGCTGGTGCTTTAGTCTTGATATTTCTCAGAATGGTGCAGGCTATCGGCGGAGGGCTATTGATGGTCAACAGCACGGCGCTGCTGGCCGACGCTTTTCCATTCTCGGAAAGAGGGAAAGCTCTCGGAATAAACCAAGTGAGCTTCATAGTTGGGACCTTTCTGGGCCTCATAGCAGGTGGTTTGGTTGTAGGATACGACTGGCATCTAGTATTCGTACTCAGCGTTCCGTTTGGGATAGCCGGTTCTCTTTGGTCGGTCCTCAGGCTGAAGAGAAGCCAGGGGACAGGAATGGCATCCATCGACCTACCTGGGAACATTACTTTGGCTGGAGGCCTGCTTTCAATCTCTTTAGGTCTCACTTACGCACTTATGCCATACGGTAGCTCGCAAATGGGATGGAGGAATCCGTGGGTAATTACATCATTCATCATCGGAGTGGTTCTCTTCATAGCTTTCGTAGAAGTGGAGAGGAGGGCCGAAGCTCCCCTCTTCAAACTATCTCTCTTCAGCAACAGGCCTTTTACATATGGCCTGCTCGCTCTTTTCTTCAACTCACTAGCCAGAGGAGCGATAATGTTCCTTGTAACTATATGGCTCCAAGGCATATTCCTCCCCCTCCACGGATATTCTTGGGAGGAAACCCCCTTCTGGGCAGGAATATATATGATACCGATGATGCTCGGAATGGTCGTAATGGCCCCATTCGCTGGGATCCTCACCGATAGATATGGAGCTAGAGTTTTCGCAACCCTCGGGATGATTATAATAGCTGCTTCATTCATTGGTCTCTCGATGCTCCCATACAACTTCAATACGCCCCAGTTTGAAACGTTGCTATTTGTCAATGGTTTGGGAAATGGTCTCTTCTCGGCCCCCAATACAACAGCTATAATGAATTCCCTTCCTCCAGAGGATAGGGCCGCGGGAAATGGTATGAGGCAGACTTTCAACAACATTGGAGCTTCCATCAGTATGGCCATATTCTTCACTATGCTTCTCACCTTCCTCTCAAATCAACTTCCCCAGCAGATCGCTGCAATGCTCTCTTCCTATGGCTTCCCACGACAGATTGTCTCCTTCCTATCTTCCATACCTGTCAGCGGTCTCCTCTTCGGTGCTTTCCTTGGAGTGGCTCCCACCTCCGCTATACCGAGCTCCTTGCTCTCTTTACTCCCTTCGAAGGCACTGCAACTGCTGAATTCTAGGACGTTCCTTCCAGAGCTCCTCGAGCCATCATTCATGAGTGCCCTCAGAATGGCGCTGTACATTTCATCCACTCTGGTACTGACAGGAGCAATTTTCTCATTCATGAGAGGGGCTGATTTCTTCCCAGAATTGAAGGACGAGAGTTCCCCACAGAGAGGTTCATAGGTTCCCAGCATCTATTCGGATCCTCTTTGGGCAGTTAATTTGTCATAGACCGTTATCAAGATTGGTGCCCCTTCATAGCCACCGTTCAAACATCTAAGCATAAGGTATATAAAGAAGAGAAAATGATCTCTTTATCTAGCTATATCTTCATCCCGCCTTAAAAAGCGAGGCTTTCGGCTGTAATTTCATCAGAAATATTTCCTTGTGAAATGAGGAAAGATGGATCCCCGCTTATGTGCCCTATGCAGAGGGAGAGGGCTCTGTGGTCTTTCATATTGCCCGATTATAGCGAGGGCAGCGGCGAGGGCGAGCCTGTTTCTAAGAGCAGAATAATTGGGGGTCCTTCTCCGCCATCCGTGTTCGTTGGACGATATGGCTACCCACTCGTGAGGATTGGACCTTCTGTGCCTCCCGTAGAGGGGGATACGACCCTTTTCGACCTTCCTGAGGCTTGGAGCAACAGGAAAATAGAGGAAGTGCTGAGCTTCCGACTTTCAATGATAACAGGAGAGAAGACGATGAGCATTAAATCGATGAGCGATAGATTTGTTGAAGAAGTGAGGCTCTTGGCATTGAGTTCCAAGCCTACCGATGTTGAAATGATCCTGAAGAAGCCACCCATGCCCTCTCTGAGGCTGAGCGAACTTGAGCCGCCGCAGGGTCCAAGGTCTCAGCTCATCCAGATGAAGCTTGTTGGAAATCCCTCCATCGAGAGGCCTGTGGAAAAGGTCTATGAAGATACCGACATGCGGGCCTTGGAGGCGATCGCTTACCTTTACACATCCAATATTCCCGTCTCACGTATACAGAGGATACTGAGCGTCGGAGGAGTGGGTCTCAAGAGACAGAGAAAGATCGTCCCAACTAGATGGAGCATAACTGCTGTTGACAGCTCTCTCTCCAGGCTCCTCCTGAAGGAGGTCAAGGGATATGAAACTCTGGACTAGATCCTGATATACCTCAAAAGGGGATATGGCAACCTCTTCGCAGCAATCCTAC
>POCB01000077.1 GCA_002899805.1 Fervidicoccus sp. | reverse complement strand
ACCCGGACAGATTCTCATAAACCCTTCGCTCGCTAAGGAGCTTGGAATAGGAGAGAAGGCAGAGATCGTTGTTGCTGGGAAGAAGAAGTTCGTATTCTCCGTTGTGCTCGAAGACTCGGTTCCTTCGAATGCAGTTTACGCGAACACAGACTTCATGAAAGAAAACGGGGTGGCTGATAACAGCATAGCAACGCTCAGATCTGCTTAAAGATTTGAATGGCAATAGAATAGGGTATTTCAAGTTCAAATTCAAAAAAGAGTATAGCAAATATCCGGTTGTGGTGATTTTGAGGTCGAGACCAAGGGACTTCCAAACAATAATGACAGAGAGGCAGAAGATATACGAGAAGATTGAAGAGGTGCTTGAAACCAGAGGCGGAGAAGAGGCTGAGAGGAGGCTGATCGCCCTTCTCGAGAGGGGAAGTAGGGTGAGGAGAGAGATGGTGCTATTCATCAGAGATTACTCTTCACAGGTGAACAACGAGGAAGAAAAAGAATACATTAAAACAATCTTGGACTTCCTCAGGTTGGTTGACTCGGAGAGAGAGATGGAGCTCATCGAAAGGATAATAGATCTATCTTTAAAGAGTAAAGGAGTGCTGAGAGAGAGAAGAGAGTGGCTGTTACAGCAATTAGAGGAGAGCAGGAAGCTGGGCAGCCTCAGCATCGCAATCTGAATTGAAATCACAAGATTTGAGATCCTCTGTGGTAATAAGTCATAGTTTTAAATCCTTCAAGTAAAAAATTAAAGCTTATAAGGATTCAAACAAAGAAATGTCTCACGACTGCTGAAAATTGAAGTCGTAACGAGGCCGCATAAGGCGGCAATTAAATTGGAAAGGTGTACCGTGAGAATGCCTGAAAGAATAATAAACCTGAACGATGAGGCTGTTCAGAGCAGCATAGCAGAGATGAACTTATCAGAGCAGCTCCAGAAGATCCTCAGCACTGTAGATGCTGAAGCAAAAAGGTTGGGAGAGATCATAGGTAGCTTGAACGAGGGGAAGTTCGAGCTCGTGAAGAAAAGCTATGAATCTGTGAAGCAACTCAAGGATGAGGCTCAGAATTTGAAAGAAGAAACAATGGAGTATATCGTGAGAGTCTCACCTGCCCTGCTAACCAAGGAGCTATATATTTATTCGCTTTCACATTTGGATAGGCTGATACAGATAATGGACTCAATAGCATACAGGCTCACTATACTTGCTGAATCGGGAATTGAACTTGATGGGGGAGCAAAAGAGCGTTTCATAGAGATGTCGAGAAAATCCCTCAATATGGTAAGCGAGCTATTTCAGGAGGCAAAGATGCTCAGCACAAACGCAAAAATGATATTGGAAGTTCATGAGGGTATCAATTCTAAAGAGGAGGAGGTCGACCAGCTATATCGTGGACTCGTTCTGGAGATAATAAAGAAATACTCAAAAGATGTCTTCTCCCTAATGATTCTGAAGGAAATTGTAGATCTCACAGAAGACCTTGCTGATATAATAAGGGAAGCGAGTCATGACTTCAAATACCTCGCGCTCTACAAGCTCTAAAAGTACACCAAGAGGGCTCCTCCTGGGGCTGAAGGTAATTCTTCCTAGCGAGGAAGGAGCTTCTAAGATATATGCTCAAGGGTACTTTGGGAAGCCCTTCGGTGTAAAGAAGCCCGAACCGAAGGAGTATAATGAGGTTATCGAGCTTTCACTAGTTGAGGCGCTATATCTGCTCGAAGAAGGTATTATAGAAGTTTATACTATTGATGGAAAAAAGCTCTCGGTTAGTGAAATGAAAGAAGAGGCGGGAAAGAGGATCAATGATTTCGATTCTCTCTACAGGGTCTACAAAGATCTCAGAAAGAGAGGATTCGTGGTGAGGAGCGGTTTGAAGTTCGGCAGCGACTACGCTGTTTACAGGGTAGGCCCTGGGCTCGAACATGCCCCCTACCTCGTGCACGTCTACGATGGAGGCTATATGATAGACCCGGTGGAGATAGTCAGGATGGGGAGGTTGAGCCATAGCGTCAAGAAAAAGTTCATGTTCGCCATTGACAGGGGAAATAGAGTAGATTACATACTTTTCAAGTGGTTTAAACCGTGAGAAAAATGAGCCTGGTTCTCATTCTCATATTGGAGGGTGTTCTGTTTGAATAAATTTGGAAAAGACTACAGGGGAGAGAGGCAACCGCGTAGACAGGAATCTCCCAGGGGTGGAGAAGAGAGGGGCAGGTTCAGGGAAGAAGAACTCGTCCCGCGCCCAGTTAACGGTAAATGCAATAACCTCTGCCCTCTCTTCTGGTGCACTAAAAGAGCATATCAGATAAGGAGGGATCCGAAGAGTGGAAGGAAGTATGTTTTCTGTAGCTGGATCGGGGACGAGTGCATAGGAGCTTCATGCCAGTATGCCACCTGCAAGTCCAACTACCTACTTCCTGATGGAAGCTGTGGATATCTGAAGCAGAAATCTCAGGCTACAGCGGAAGACAAGGAAATATTTGAGGATTTGGTGAAGGAGGACATAGATAACAAGGTGAAAGACTTTATAAGCAAAAAGCTTGGAAAGAAAAAGCTAGATGATTTGCTTTGAGCTACCTCTCAGAGAGGGAGAAACAGAGGTACTCGAGACAGATAGGCCTTATAGGAGAGGAGGGCCAGAGCAAGCTTTCTAGATCTACCGTCCTTGTAGCTGGAGTTGGGGGTCTTGGGAGCGCTTCCAGCCTATATTTGGTGGCTGCTGGAATTGGCAGACTTATCATAGTGGATAGAGACTTTCTGGAGCTCTCCAACTTGAACAGGCAGATCCTCTATTCCGAGAAAGATCTTGGGAGACCAAAAGTAGAGCTAGCAGCAAAGAGGTTGAAGGAGCTCAGAGGAGATGTCGAAATAGTTCCTTTGAAGATTGATGTCTTTGAAGATGCTTTCGAAGATGCTGTGAAGGATAGCGATGTCATTGTCGATGGTATGGATAACTGGAAAGCGCGCTTCAGAATAAACGAGCTAGCAGTGAAGTATAGAAAGCCTTTCATTCATGCAGCAGTGGGGGAATGGTATGGGCAGCTTCTGGTTGTGCTCCCTGGAAAGACTCCCTGCCTTCACTGCCTCTTCAGAAACGCCAAGCCACCAGAGAAGCCTCCTTCGATCTTTCCTCCATCTCCTGGGGTCATGGGGATACTCGAAGCCGCAGAAGCAATAAAGATACTTACAGGAAGAAGCATCAGCGTTGGAAAGCTCATCCATATAGACTTTCTCAGGATGGAGTTCAGAGAGATAAGGGTGGCGCGAGATCCAAACTGTCCAGTTTGCAGCAAATTGGCTGAAAGTTAACATTGATGAACATGCAACCTCCTTTGATTTTTTCCCATGATATCAATAGCAAAATTTTTAAGCGAACTCTTCAATTTGTTTGATATACTTCTTCGCGGAGAGAATGAAAAAATGAATGATGAGCAGAAAATTTCCGTGGCTGAAGCGGTCAGATTCGTTATCTCGAAGAACCAAAGCCTAATAGAGTGCCTCAGTGAGGGGTTAGTGAACTACACGTGGCTCGCCGAGAGGATAGCAGACGAAGTTGCGAGAATCTCTGGAAGAAAGAGAGTCAATCTTGATGCTATAAAAGCGGCCCTGATAAGATACGAAGAGGAGCTCAAAAAGGAAAAATCTGCTTTGATGAAGTCTGTAGGTAAGGTGCTTGCTAAAAGCACTCTGGAATTGCAGAACGACATAGTTGTACTCACAGTGAAGAAATATACTGTTGAGAGAAAGCTCAATGAGATCTTAGAAGCTGCTTCTAGATCAAGATTCTTCAACTTCACACAGGGGAAAAAGTCCTACACGTTCGTGATAAGTGAGGAAGACGAAGGTGCGATAGAAAAAATGATGGAGAAAGATGATGTTTTGGACAAGGTCGAGAAGCAGAGCGCTCTGATCATGATTAGCCCGTACGACATCATGTTCACTCCAGGAGTCGTTAACTTTCTAACTCGCTTGATGTATCTCAGCAACATCAACATAACTCAGATAATGAGTTGCTACACCGATACGATTTTAATAATAAATAAGGATGACTCGGTGAAAGCGTTCAAGCTCCTGCAGGACGTCATAGAGCAACAGAGAAGCATTGAGGGAAATCAGAGTCTTGGTTCTGAAACTGAGAGCACAAAAAATGGAAAACTATAGAGTGTTTCTGACCTTCTACCCGCCCTGAAGGGCGAGGGCTCCCATAGGGTGGTTCACCGGTTTGTGGTTTACCGCCCTCATTTTCATCGCTTCATTGTTGAGGGAAATTGCCCAC
>POCB01000142.1 GCA_002899805.1 Fervidicoccus sp. | reverse complement strand
GTGTGGTTGTGGTCGGAACAGACATCGTTAGGTTAGTCCAGCCAGCATCGCTCGAAAGACCTCCTGAGTTCTCTGCCACTGCATCTATCAGTATGTATGGAACGTTGAGTGGGGGTATTGTGGCCTGATAGTAACCTTGGCCCACATCTCTCATCAGATATTCCATCTGGGTTCCATTGGGCAACCTCACGAGCAGCTTCACTTTAGCGACACCCCATTCAGGGTCGCTTGTTTGAAAGGTAACTGTTATTGAGTCCCTCCCTGCCACAGGCTTCTTGGGGGATATGAGGGAGGCTCCTATTGTTGGAGGAGTCGTGTCATTGACGTTCGTGAGCAGAATCCTGGCCGTTGTTACGGAAGATTTGGAAATGTTCACATTCACGACGCATGAGATGGGCCCGCAACTGATAGAGCTGGAAGAAATGTTCCCGAATGTCAACAGTTTCGCACCGCTTGGAACTAAATTCGCTGGGACATGGATGCTGAGACTCAGGAAGTTTCCTGGAGTGAGGACCTCCAGTTCTTTCTCTCCGTTAGCTTGGAATATCCATGCGATGGTCTTATCAGTGCTCACATATTTCGAGAATATGTTTTCAACGGGGATGGATGTTGGACCGGAGAAAACGTCTGGATTGTCGGTCCTGGGAACGATCGCTACAGTGCCATTGGCATAAACGTTGATCAGTCTGAAGCCGTGATAGTCAGCATGTCCGTGGTACGAGGCAGTTGACACGGGTCCCACAGGACCTCCGAGGGCTGTGGTGGTTATGAACCAAGTCTTCCCATTGTAGAGCACTGCACCATCGCTGTGAACATGTCCAGATAGCACGAGGGAAACGTTGTACTTCTCTACGAGCTCGAGTACCTTCGCAGCCAGCGTCAGATCAGAGGCCCATGAACTGTAGAAGTACTGCTGAAGGGCAGCTACATTCGTATAAGTCCCATTTATCTTACCATAGAGATCTGTTCTGAAGAGGGGGTGGTGGAAGCCGATGATCTTCACTGTCGCATCGGTGTTGTTCTTGAGAACCTGCTCAGCCCAGTTGAGCTGATCCATCGGTACAGTCCCAGTTGCTCCGGAATCGAGAGCTATTATGAGGTAGGGACCCCAGCGGAGGTAGAAATAGTTGGCACCAATGTATTTGTGCCAGTTCTTCAGGGAAGAGTCTCCAGAGTAATCGTGGTTTCCTGGCAGGATCACTGTCGGAAGGCCGGAGAACTGAGTTATATTCACAAAATCAACGTACTGCTGGGCGACTGCTGCTGTATCAGCTATATCCCCAGTCTCTATGATAACATTCGCACCGAGCATTTGGGCTAACAATATGGCGTTTGTGTAGAGGTCCAGGGCGTCCTCCGTCTTCGGATAGCTGTTGACAACCCCGATGTGGACGTCTGTGAAGTGAGCTATCGTGAGGACGCTGGGCCACTGAGAGAAGACGACGACCGATCTCATCGATGTTATGCTCTGATTGCCCTGAGTTATGAGAAGATCATATAGTCCTGGTGAGATGCTACCAATCTGAGCGTGGAGGATGAGATTCCCCCCAATGAGCTCATAAGTATAGCTCAAGTTATACGTGAGGTTCCCCGAGGTTATGGATAGAGTGAGCCCCGTGGGATCGGAGATTCCAGCAATCGTGATATTCAAAATGTTTCCAGGAACTACAGCTTCTGGCTCGCTGAAGAGGGGAAATATCACTGCTGGTGTAGATTCAGCATGGACCGCTGCAGGTATGGAGACTAAAGCTAAGAGCACGAAGGTCGATATGAATAAGAATACTTTGGTCTTTGATTCCATAAGTTATCACCAGATTTATAATTAAAAATATCAATATGAGTGATTAAAACTTTTCTGTTGGGAATTTGGCGAGAAACAGTTGAAAGTATAATAATTGTTTTATACATCCATTTATAACTAATTTATAAAAGGATCGGTGGAAAAATGGCCCTGGAAAACCCGCTCGATTCTGCTCCCATGTCTCCCCAACACTGGAAGCTGTTCACGATAATATCGATGAGCCTGCTGCTCGATGGGGTCCTCTTCTCGCTCGTCCCAATCACTCTATATCTGATCCCCGATCTCTCTTCGAAGGCTTCCCTCATACTAATGCTGAATTCCTTCTCGTTTATGCTGGGATCTCTGACATTCGGTCTACTCACCGACAGAGTAGGGAGGAGGATGGGTCTCATATTCTCCCTCTCTATCTACACTGTTTCAACTGCTCTCTTTGCTCTGCTCGCCTATGCGGGGTCTCTCAGACTGCTGGAGGCTGCTCTGCTGAGTTCTGCGATAAACTATGGGATAGGGGCAGAGGTCGGGCCCTCGTATGCTGCTCTCTCTGAACTCATGCCCGCCAGGCACAGAGGGAAACTGCTCATGCTCGCCCTGAATTTCTGGAATGTCGGTGCCGCGATAATGGCATCCCTCTCGCTATTCTATACAGAGCTGACTTCGGATCTCAGCACAGTCATGCTTTATACTCTGCTCACAGCCATCTTGCTATCGCTCATAGTCTTCATCGCCAGGCTTCATATCCCGGAGTCGCCAAGGTGGTTGATCTTGAGGGGAAGGCTGAGCGAAGCTAACAGTATCATCGAAAGGTTCACCGGTTCGAGACTTCAGATGAACGCTGTTGCCGAAGAGGGGATCGGCCTGATGAGTGCTCTTAAGTCCTATGCGGGAAGGATGGCGATATTAGTTGCAGTGGTGACGGTCCAGCTCATAACTTACAACCTACCTTCTTACTACGTCCCCTACTCTCCAGGCTTCCCCTTCGGTGCTGACTCCGCCCCCATCATAGTTGCTGTGTCGAATTTGGGGGCATCGCTTGGAGCATTGCCCTTCACAGTGCTCATAGACAGGAGCAGAAAAATCGCACTCTTCTCTTCATTCCTATTCGGAACACTCACTTCATTGTTCATCCTTTCTGCTTCGAATTTTGGCGCCTTTCTCCACTTTATCCTCGCCCTTTTCGTAAACATGATATTTTCCGAGTGGGCCTACGGCTCAGTAGCTGTTCTCGAAGCTGAGCTCTTCCCCACGGGAATGAGGGCCTCGGCAGCAGGGTTCATAACCGCTGTTGCATGGCTCACGAATACGCTCATCGTTGGGTCGATGGCCCTCCTGAGTGCAAGTATCGTGCTTTCGCTCAATTGCGCCGTATGGTCTTTGGGAGCTATAGCTTCGGCCTACTGGTTGTTGAGAGGAAGGGAAACTGCGAGGAGGAGCCTGGAAGAAGCTTCAAGAAGATGAAAAAATCATTTCCTTTCTAAGATAACTATTCCCTCTGGCATCTTGATGCGGAGGAGGAGGGTCTCCCACGCTCTGTATTCGATTTCTCCATTCCTCGGACCTATCTCGTCTACTTCGGTATCCCCTCCGAAGACGATGTCAGCTACTGCGCTGCTCGCCGAGAGAGCGAGGGACTTACCCTCTGGGAGAGATGGTACCATCAGAACTCTATCGAAGAGCTCCTCTATTCTCTTGAGCTCCGAGACACCGGTGTGCTCCGTGAACTTCACGAGCTTGGCATAGTCCGCAGGGCTGAGCAGAAGAGCATATGGCCTCGGTGCTCCGTTGGAGCTGAGGAGGGCGAGGGCAGAAACGGCATCTTCTAATCCAGCGCTCGGCCTGTTCCAATCTCCCATCGCTATCCTGGGAGATGAGCTGCAGGTTAGTAATCCCTTCACGTTCCCCTTCTCTGACCCTTTCAGTATGAGCTCGTCCTCTAGCTTGGCCAGTTTCATTCCGGCTCTCACCGCTGAAGCGAGCTCCGGAGCTATTCCAGTCTTCTTCCAGAATTCGAGTTCCCTGAGCTTCACCGAGAAGATAGACTCGATCTCCTGCAGCTGTGAGAACTTGAGCTCCTCACCCTCTACAACCTGGACGAATTCGGTTCCCCTGCCTAGAGAGATTACTGGGATCACCCCTCTGAAATATCTCAGCCCTTTGGTGCCCTCCAGAACCTTGCTTCGGATCATGCCTAGTATATCCGAATTCGATCCATTCTTCACAACCTCTTTCGCGTCTGCTGGGTCTCCATTGGTCTTTATTCCCGTGAGAGCCTCCACTTCTTTTGCTCCAGCGAGAAGCTCTGAAGCCTGCTCAGGGTCATAGCTCTTCAGGAGGGCCAAGAACTCACCCACGTGGGTCTTCTCTTCCTTCGCTATATCGAGGAAAACCTTCTTGACATTCTCGTCCTGTATGTAATTCGCGAGCTGCTCGTAAAGATTGACCGCGTCGAGCTCAGCTATAGCATTGAGCCTTATTGCCTCGGTTATCTCCTCCTTGGATAGCTCC
>POCB01000138.1 GCA_002899805.1 Fervidicoccus sp. | reverse complement strand
ACCCTTCAAGGTGAAGAGTTGGAACCCAGAGTTCACTTGACTAGGAGTGGAAGTCACGGCACACTAACATTCTTTGTAATACCATATCAAACGTACATCTTCTGGAAAATAAGCGCTAGTAACTCAGGAAACCTTTACATCACCGCAGGCAAGCTTCAAACACAAAACGGGGAAATACAGAAAATCGAGGAATACGAGTTGTTCCACGGACACAAGCTAGTTCGTCTACTCACAACGCTACCACCTGAGTACCATTTTCTACAAGAGAAGGGTATAAAATTCAGGGAGGAAGTGATGCCGCGATGGCCAACAAAAACGAGTTTGTAGAATTTCTAGACCAACTTCTAGACTATGAATCAATCGCAAACCTTGTGATGAAAAGCGATTGCCCAGTAACAAGAATATACTACAATATCAATGAGCAACGTCTTGAAACTGGATGCTTCTCTAGTCCTAACGACGATCTCAGTTACGAAGAACTACAGTACATGGTTCGTCTTTTCACGTGGAAAGAAAGTGATGAAACGTGGATTAGTGATGAGGATCTCATCGAGGGCAAGGATGACGAACTGTACAAGAAATATTTAGAAGATCAGGCAGATCCTGAGTTTCCACGTGAAAGTTTCGTCTATTATTTGCAATTCAACTATTCTCAAGAATACTTAAGACGTCTGAAAGAGTACATCATAGAGAACATGATGGATCAGGACTTGAAATCAGAGTGGATAGAGGATGTCTTGGCGAGGGTGAAGAACCAATGAGTGAACAGATAGAAGAGGAGGAAGAGGTAAAGGAGTTCAGGGACTACATCACCAAGTACAGACCACGTGAAGTGAACGTAATCTGGGAGGGCGTTTTTGTATACCAGACGTGGCATGACCCTCATTTTCCAGATTACTTAGTAAACCATTACTACTACACCGTGACCGCAAGAGCTAACGGGAAAGCGTGGCAGGTCGAAAGGCCATGCGGAACCGTTGCGGCTGATACCAGTGCTCCGTTTTCACCAGTACTATACACCTACGGTTACCAGCTCAAGGAGCGCTATGGGGCCACGGGACACTGGACGTATGTTTTTCAGCGCCCAGTCATTCACAAGACCACAACAAAACCAAGAAAACCGAGGCCTGCCAAACCCATTGCACCTGATGAGGGACTCGGGCCTGTGGAAAAACAGTATCTGACGTACCTTCTGACGAACGGAGAAAACGGATCAATGAAAGAATGGAAGCTGTTTTCCTCACTGCATTGGTCTCTTTCTTATACGGGGATCGGTAAGAGAGTGAAGGCCTTAGAGAAGAGAGGCCTCATAAAGACCACACGTACTCCTCCTAGGAATGGAGTACTTCTGACCCTCACTCCTTTGGGAGTTGAAGTCGCCAAGAGGCTGGAAGAACAGTAAGATGCAGGGCCTTCTGCAGCGAGGTTTTTCTTTTTTCCGAGTGATCTAGATTATTTTTTCCCTTTTTTCTTTCTCTTATCTTCGAGCCCTCTTGGCCTCTTGCTCCCTAGCTCATGCTCTGAGCTGCAGAGCTTATAAATCAGGATGAGCTATTATAAGCAAAAATGTCTGAAAGAGACAGAGGGGGAGGGAGGGTAGGTTCAAATTACCCCGTCTGGAGGTGAATTCGAAAAATGACATACAGACCACAAGACATAATAGAAAAAGCAAGAGAAATGATCGAAAGAAAGATAGGTACACGTGAACAAATGTATGATCGCATCGCATATTTACTTTCTCATTCAGAATGTGAGGTAACAAGAGCATATATAGATGTGAGACCTTACAACTTCGGCATTTTTACCGAATGTTATGAGAACGAAAATGAACACATCGACTATCATGCGTTGAATTACGTCGTTGAGCTATATACTTGGACTAAGAAGGATGCACATTTAATTGAGAATGCGGACTTTAAGGAAGGGAATGATGACGCACTCTATATGATATGGAATCAAGAAAATAAAACTAATGAGACCTTCGTAGAGTGGCTTTACAACTGGTATCCTAGTGAGTACAAAGAACACCTTCAAAATTACATCTATAAGAAGCTCATGTACGAGAACCCATATGATAAGTGGGTCGTGGAAATCGCCGAAAAGATGCTGAGGGTACCGCAATGAGTGAGCTCAAGAAGTCGGGGGTAAGCGTAGGCACGTCAGAAAAGATAATCAAGGATCTTGGGCATGAGCAGGATAAGTATCTCACCACTCTCCTCGGAGGGGTTGAGGAAAAGATGAAGCAGATCATGCAAAAGCCTCTTTTTAACACTTACCACAGAGAACCTGATTTTAGTACCTACTACACAAAGAGTAGTTTTAGTACTTACTATAGAGAGACTCCTTTTAACACTTACTACCACTACTACAATAGTGATTATTCTCACCAGCTGCCGCGAGGTAATTTCTTTTTGAGCCCTCCTCATGCTCTGAGCAGTAAAGCTTATTAAGTAGGGTGAGTTATTATTGACCAAAAATGTCAGGAAAAGGCGGAGAGGAGGGAAAGGAGGGATATACTACGTCTCCAACAATGGAGACGGTTGAGGAAATCTTCGACAACGAAGAGGCACTTCAGCGTTACAAGGCGCGCGTATTAACAAAACTGGGTATGATTGCTCTACAACACGCTGATAATGAGAAGATACAGGGTGACATACGTGTCCTCACGAATGAGGCAATCTACCTCAGCAAGTACAACATTTATAACCTGTTGAGGGACCTTCTGGCCGCAAGCACGGACTATAAAGGCTTTCTGACCTTGATGCCAAGGAGTGAAGAGCAATGAGTGAGCAGAAGACAGAAGAGATAGAACCCTTCGAAGCGTACCTCTGGCCGCGGTCTGCACAGTACTTTCTGACGAAAATCGGTGACTATTATCCGTTGTCGTTTGAGGACTACAAGGTGCCTAGAAACGTGTACCGTGTCGGGGTGACCGTGGGGGGGCCACTCAATGGCGAGGTTACTTTGTACGATGGAAGGGGAGCGGAGATCGGTCTTATAAACGAGGGGGAAAGGGAGGTCCCTTGGTCCCCCGATGAACTCTCGTTCCTGCTGAGGCACGGATACATCCAAAGAAACATTGAAGTGCAGAGGTGAGGAGCAATGAGTGAGAATGAAGAGTTTGAAGACGCAATTGTTGCGCGTGACGAGGAAGTCCAAGAGCTCCTTGGCAATATCCTCAAGAAAGAGGGCTGGACTACATGGATCCCTGAGATTGACGAGGGGGATCCAATTGCGATAGAGATACACGGCAAGTATGTAGATACCAAAATAGCCAGCATCCCTGTCAATCTCAATAAGCACGTGAGAAAAAAGGACTTGAAAGATTTTATGAAGTGGTATAAAGAATATACGAAGAAAAAGGAAGCATTGATACCACGTAAGAAGGAAATTGATGAGCGCCTTAAGCCCATTCTCGAGAAGGAGGGCTGGACTACTTCGATCCCGAACGTCATTGACGTGGACAATGAGAATTATAAGATAGAGATACGTGACAATGATGAAAATCTGATAGCCCGCATTCCCGTAAGCCTCGATGAACCCGTTTCTGATGAGGATCTGAAGGACTTTATGAAGTGGTACGAGGAATACGCAAAGAGAAAAGAAGTGATAATGTCACGTAAGAAAGAAATTGATGAACTTCTCAAGGATATTCTCGAGAAGGAGGGCTGGACTACATACGTGCCTCATGACCTGATCCACTACAGTAGAAACTATAAGATAGAGATACGTGATAATCTTCAAAATCTGATAGCCTACATCCCCGTACATCTTGAGAGACACTTGTGGGGAGAGGATCTTCAAGAGTTCTTGAAGTGGTACGATGAATACATAATGGAAAAACAAATAATGACATTGCGTAAGAAGGAAATTGATGAGCGCCTTAAGCCCATTCTCGAGAAGGAGGGCTGGACTACATACGTGCCTGACCTGATCTACAGCATCGAGATAGAGATACATGGCAAGAATGGATATCTAACTAGTATACCCGTCAGCCTTTACAGGCCGTTCTCTGACGAGGACTATGAGGAGTTCATGGAGTGGTACAAGAAGTACAAAAAAGACCAAAATTTCATGAAATTGTACGAGAAATGGCGTGGAGACGAAGATGAGAATGAGGGACAGTAAGTGAGGCAGGGCCTTCTACCGCGAGGTTTTTCCTTTTTTCTCTAGGTGATCTAGATTATTTCTTCTCTTTTTTCTTTCTCTTATCTTCAAGCCCTCTTGGCCTCTTACTCCTTCTAGCTCATGCTCTGAGCAGTAAAGCTTATTAAGCACGCCGCTTTATTATTGGAGAAAATGTCTGAAAAAAAGGCGGAAGGGGGAAAGGAGGGCGC
>POCB01000246.1 GCA_002899805.1 Fervidicoccus sp. | reverse complement strand
CACAACAACTACAACAACGACTCCACCCACAACCACAACTCCACCAACCACAACAACTACAACACCACCAGCAGCAGGTATTTCCACTTCAGCACTGGTAGGAATAGTCGTCGTCATTATCATCGTGATAGCTGGGCTAGCTTGGTGGTTAATGAGGAGAAAATGAAAGGGAAAATTAAATAATTTAACATAAAATTATTTTTTTAAAAATTTAAATAATGGTTTTTTATTACAACAGTATTTAATTTTTAAACAAAAAACTTTATATATATCTGCTAATATTTTCTCTTGAAGATATCACCAAAGGTTGAGGGAAAATGGCGGATCTAGGGAGGACTATAGCGGTTCAAACTATTAGCAATATAGCAGCACTAGTAATTATCGTTGCTATCATTTCCTCTCTTTTAGTTTTCTATAGCCAAACTATACTTCAGGGCGTGGTATTGGAAATGACTCAAAATTACGCCAGAGAACTTGCCAGAAATCCCACAATACCACCAGAGCAGAGGCAACAGCTAGTGAACATGTATCAACAATCTTTAATGGTTAGCTTTGGATTAGTTGGAAATCCACTTTCTAAAGTATATCATATGATGATAAATGTCTTGACTCTGAATTTAGGGAGTTCCAGACAAATCTATATGGGAGACTCCGCTTCAATAAGCTCTCAAATAATCTTTGCTCTCAAGAACACTATAATTCTATTCTTCACGGCGACCCTAATATCTACATTATTGGGGCTAGGGCTAGGTCTTTATGCAGCTAGAAAGCCTCATGGTATTATAGACAACCTCGTTTCTTTCTTCGCGATCCTTTCTTCCAGCCTTCCGATGTGGTGGGTTGGAATGATTATGCTTTTAGTTTTTGCTTTTTGGAATCATTGGTTCCCTACCCAAAGCCTTCCCGTTTATTTCGCAGTTCAGCAGCTCTCTCAGGCGTATCACTCTGGTAACATTTCAACACTCACTTATTTCCTTGAATACATAAAAACTTGGATGTATTACATGACTTTGCCTCTCATAACAGTTATTTTGGTAAGTATAGGAGGCTGGGCATATATAGTCCGTAACGTTGTAATTGGAAAGATGGCAGAAGATTTCGTTATGACTGCTAGGGCAAAAGGACTGACCGAGAGGAGAGTTCTATTTGGTCATGTTCTCAGAGCAGCGAGCCCCCCAATAGTTACAACGGCAGTTCTCAATATAATTGTAAGCTTAGGAGGCGCTATTATAAGCGAAACGGTTTTCGGATGGCCTGGAATGGGTCTTCTATTCTGGATAGCGATAACAAATAGCGAGCCAATGCTCATAGCTGGCAATGTTTATGTAACAGTTCTTCTCTTCATTATCGCAGTAATAATTCTGAACATTTTGTATGTGTTCCTTGATCCTAGGATCAAAACTTCGGGCGGTCAGCAGATATTTTGAGGTGGTTAATATTGAACAGAAAAAAGGTAGAAAGTGGAATAAGGGGGTTTTTCAGTGATCTAAAAAGAACGAAGGTAGGTATAATAGGTCTAACTCTAATGATATTATTTATCGCTCTCGCCCTTCTATTCCCATTCATCGGAAATATGAAAGACATTGAGAATTGGAACAATCTTCAATACTGGCAAGATAATCCCAAGGCAGTACCTCCTTGCTGGGCAACAAAAGACGTTTTCAAAACTGTAGAAATACGTGGTGGGCAGACATCCGATAGCTTACAAATTATGAAAGGTGAAATTGGGAACTTCACCTACGTAAGCTTCTCTTTCATATATGATCTTCAAACTGTACCTCCCAAAGAGATAATACTTGATTTCATTGGCAATTACACAAAGCCCACATACGTATTTATAGAATTGAGAAGGCCGGACAATACCACATTAATTCTCACGGGAAGACCCTTCAGCGATGATGAAACATCTGTAATGAATATATTCGGCATCGATCCTAACAAATACTCAGGAGAGATGAGACTTCCTCTTTCGACGTATACAAATAATATGATAACAGTCAATAACTACATAGGACCATGGCTCCAAGAGAACAATGTCACAGTCCAAATTCAGGATTTATACAGGCTACCAAGTGTTGCGTTCAATGTGATACATGAGGTTTTGGCTCCAGACATGCTGAAAAAAGCAAATATGACTTATCTATCTGGCAAATATAACCTGACAGTCATGTTTTACAGCAACGATGCAAATCTTACAGTAGAGCTGAAAAAATTCATTGCTCTTGGTGGATGCTATGGGCTTTTTGGAACAGACAGTTCAGGAAGAGATCTCTCGATGGGGCTTCTTTATGGAATCAGGTGGGCTCTTATTATTGGTTTCAGTGTAAGCGTAATTTCAGTCCTATTCGGAGGGATATACGGGGTAATTGGAGGATATTTCGGAGGAAAAACGGATGAAATTATGTTAAGAACAGCACAGGTTTTCTATTCTATACCAATTTTACCAATATTGATACTTCTCGCTGTGATTTTCAGACCATCAATTTGGAATGTAATTAGTATGTTGATCATATTTGGTTGGCCCTCAACATCAATAGTCACAAGGAGCATGGCTCTCCAGATAAAAGAAGAGACATATGTGGAAGCTGCTAAGGCACTTGGAGCAGGCTCTTCGAGAATTTTGTTCAGATATATACTTCCGCAGGTATTTCCTTACCTTTTCGCTAGTATGGCGCTCAGCGTTCCCGGTGCCATCCTTACTGAAGCTAGCTTGAGCTTTTTGGGTTTAGGAGACCCAAGCATAGTTACATGGGGAAGGATCCTCAACGAAGCTGAAATGGCTGGAGCAACGATAAATGGCTATTGGTGGTGGGTATTAACGCCCGGCTTGATGATAACGGTGGTAGGAATGACCTTCATATTCATAGGACAGGCTCTTGATCTCATACTGAATCCAAAACTCAGGAGGTAATAGATATGACAACGGTATTAGAGGTTTCCAATCTAAGCACTAGCTATATGACCTTCAGAGGCGTGGTTAGAGCGCTTGAAAAAGTTAGCTTGAAACTAGAAAAGGAAGAGATTCTCGGGATAGCTGGAGAAAGTGGTTGCGGAAAATCTACATTGGCTTGGAGCATCATGGGTCTAGTCCCACCTCCTGGAAAAATTATAGAAGGTTCCGTGAAGATAGACGGGATAGATATTCTTAAGCTACCTGAAAATGAAAGAAGGAAAAAGATACTTTGGGAAAAAATAAGCATGGTTTTTCAAGGAGCAATAAATTCACTTAATCCAGTTTATACGATAGGATATCAGCTTGCTGAACCATTCATATACCACAGAAACTATACGAAAAAAGAAGCATTGGAGAAAGTAAGGGAATTATTGAAAATGGTTGGTCTCAACCCAGAGCTAGTGAAAAGATACCCACATGAACTGAGCGGTGGTATGAAGCAGAGAGCTGTTATAGCAATGGCATTAGCATTGGAACCTTCAGTGGTGATAGCTGATGAGCCCACGACCGCTCTAGATGTGGTAATTCAATCACAAATATTGAATCTGATGAAAAAACTAAAACAAGAGAAGAGATTAAGTTTCATTTTAATAACTCATGATATGAGTGTCATAGCAGAGATGGCAGATAAAGTTGCTATAATGTACGCTGGAAGAATAGTTGAGTATGGTTCCTCTGATATAATATTCAACAACCCCTATCATCCATATACCAGATTGCTCATCAAGAGCATTCCCAGACTCAGAGGACCTATAGAGAAGCTACATTATATACCTGGAGAGCCACCAAATTTAATCTCTGCACCTCCTGGGTGTAAGTTTAACCCCCGTTGTCCCCAAGCTACGGAACGATGTCGTAAAGAAGAGCCCGATCTAATAGAAGTAGAAAAAGGGCATTTTGTTAGGTGCTGGCTTTATGAAGGAAGAGAAAGCTAGGGAGGGTGACAAATAGTGAAAGGCGAAAGGAATGAAATTGGGGATATATTCACTTCGAATAAAGACTTATTGTTAATGGTTGAAGATCTCAAAGTATGGTTTCCCTTGAAAAGAGGAATCGGAGAAATTTTGCGGAGAAAACCACAGAGATATGTGAAAGCTGTGGATTCTGTTTCTTTCTTCGTTAAGGAAAGAGAGACTTTTTGCCTCGCAGGAGAAAGTGGTTGTGGGAAAACGACCACTGGGAAGTCACTTTTGAGACTTGTTCCCATTACAAGTGGAAGTGCTTTATTCAGGGCAAGAAAAGAGACATTGGAAGAACTGAAAAAGAATGGAGTGAACTTGGATGGAGAAGATTATGTTGATATATTCGCAATACCTCCAAGAAAGGTGAAACCCATAAGAAAGGACATTCAGATAATTTACCAGGATCCTTACGGGAGCCTCAATCCTAGATACAATATTGGAGATATACTAAAAGAACCCATGAATATTCATAAGGTTGAACTGACGGAAGAAGAAAAAATGGAAAGAGTTCATAAAGCCTTAGAAACTGTGAAACTGAAACCTCCTGAAGACTTCATTGATAGATTCCCGCATCAACTATCCGGAGGGCAGAGGCAGAGAATAGCTATAGCAAAGGCCTTAATTATGAATCCTAAACTTATAGTCGCTGATGAGCCTGTATCGATGTTGGATGTTTCAATAAGAGCTGAGATGTTGGAACTTCTGCAGAGTATAAAGGAAGATAGAAACCTAAGCTATGTTTTTATAACGCACGACCTAGCAGTATCCAGGTATATCTGTGATAGGATAGCAATAATGTATTTAGGAAGAATTGTTGAAACGGGTGAAACAAGAAGGATAATAGAAAATCCGCTTCATCCATACACAAGAGCTCTTGTTGCAGCCATACCGGAGCCGGATCCCTCAAATAGGCACAAACTGAGAAATGTACCAATTAAAGGAGAAATTCCAAGTGCTGCGAATATCCCGCCAGGATGTCGTTTCCATCCAAGATGCGTAGCTTTCGATGAAAATATGGAGAGGCTCAGGGATAAATGTCCTATTCATGATCCACCGTATTTCGTATCCGAAGATGGCAGATATGTCAATTGTTGGTTATACGATAATTGGAAAAAGAAGGAAAAAATTATGGACTTTTCAACATGATTATTTTTATTAATAAAATAATTTTAAGAAAAAATTATTTTAAAAAGTGAATAATATATAAATTGAAAAGCCATGTTGAAAACAGTAATTTATTTTTCAAAAAAGATTTCAAAGGTGTTAGAGGAAACTTACTAGATTTTTCTTAATAAGTAAATTGATCATGTTTTGTAGATTCTTCAAAGAATCATCCAAGATTCTGACTTCATTGGTCTCAATTTTCAATATCAGAGGTATAATGTAAATATCACTAACCAATATCTCGCCATCTTCAGGCATTAGCTCTCTATATAAATAACTGAGGAAAGAACCCTTCCCAGTCGTAAAATTATAATGTGTTCCGACTCCAGCTAGGCCACCAAAGAATATTCTATTCATTTCAGAACGTAAGAACTTCCAAGTATAACCTTTTTCGGCCAATCCCGTTTCAATATCGGCTGCTCTTTGACCCTCTTTCAAGAAATCTTCGAGCCTTCCCTCTTCAAAGCATTTTTTTCTAGCGAAAACATCACTTTCTTTTGGTTTCCAGGCTTCATCTATCCTTTGGACAAGCAAAATCCTCTTTTCAGGTGGAAGCTGACAAATAAGACTGTTTTCTATTAGATATCTCTTTGAATTTTTCCCTCTTTTCACGTAGAAGGAAACAATGTTTATTCCTGTATTCAACTCAGTCATAAAACATCGAATTAATACATTGCTATTAAAGAATAATATCGTTAAGCTTTCTTTACAACTGAAACCCCTTCTATTCGGAGCAGGGAGGAGGTCAGCCAAAGTATACTCATCAACATATCCAATGCTACCTCAAGAATGGTGGAAAATAGTTGTAGAAGACTTAGGCGCTTGAAATGTGAATTTTAGGTCATTGATGATTTCATCCGAATAATTGAACTAGATAATAAAAAACCTTTTATTCAGATGTGGCAGATCTCTGGCCACCCTGTATACTCCACAAAAGATGTAAACTCAAATAAATATAAAAAACCAATAATCCCCTAGAAGAAACTATAGCCTATGATGGCTCTGAAAATGCAGGCTGAGAGGATAAGTTAACGTTAAATACGACTTTTATCTAAGTCTGTTAAGACAAAAGTTAAATGAGGAGGAAAAGTCTTTGGTAATATTTCCGGAAGAAAAGGTTGGGATTGTTGGATGGGGAAGCTATTTCCCAATTTATAGAATATCTATGGGGGAGCTGGAGAGACAATGGGGTTTTCCGCCAGGAACAGGTGAAGGACTAGGAATGAAGGAAAAAGCTGTTGCAGCCTCTGATGAAGATGCTGTTACCATGGGGTATGAAGCAGCAAGAAATGCTATACTCAGAGCAGAAATCGACTCAAAAAAAATCGGCGCCGTCTTTTTTGGTACTGAATCGAAACCTTATGCTGTTAAACCTAGCGCTACAATTGTCGCTCAGGCACTTGGCATCACTCCCAATACAATGGCAAGTGATTTAGAGTTTGCTTGTAGGGCAGCGAGTGAGGGAATGAGGGCTTCTATTGGGTTAATTTCCTCTGGAATGATCGAGTTTGCCTTAGTGATTGGAAGCGATACAGCTCAAGCGAATCCCGGAGACATACTTGAGTTCACAGCCAGTAGTGGTGCTACAGCATTCGTTCTTGGACCAAAACCCTTGTCTGCTGCTTACTTCGAAGCTTCCTTTTCGTATATTACTGATACTCCCGATTTTTGGAGAAGGAGCCTAAGTCCATACCCATTACATGGAGAAGCATTCACAGGTGATCCAGCATATTTCGACCATATCATCAATGCTGTTAGAGGATTAATGGAAAAAACTGGTTTAAGACCAAGTGACTTCGATTTTGCCGTTTTTCATCAACCAAACGGGAAATATCCCATAAAGGTAGGGGAAAGATTGGGATTTACAAAAGAAAAAATTTTACCAGGATTACTCACTCCTGTCGTAGGAAACACATACAACGGTTCAGCATTCCAGGGTCTAAGTCATCTACTCGATACAGTCAAGCCAGGCACAAGGATACTCATGGCTCCCTTTGGGAGTGGGGCAGGTAGCGATGCCTATAGTATTGTTGTAACTGACAAAGTAGAGAACAAAAAGAATCTGGCTCCACCAGCGTATTTTTATGTAAATAAAAAAGTTTCCATATCTTATTCGGAATATGCTAAATTCAGGAAACTAATAAAAAGGATAGGAGGAGATTGACATGCGAATTTTCATTTCTGGGTATGGCTTGGTGAGAATATCGAGGTGGTTCAGTGACTCACTTGAGGATCTCTCTTTCAAAGCCTTTACCGATATGGAATCAAGGATTGGAGAAAGAATCGATGCGGATGCTGTTATAGTGGCAAATTCTCTTGGACCAATACTGCAATCTCAAAATCTTATTTCTGTGGCTATAGCTGAGGATTTAGGTTTTAAAGGCAGACCAACTTTTTCAGTAGAAAATGGAGGAGCTAGCGGTGGCTCAGCTGTCATCTTAGCTACATCACTGATAAAGGCCGGAATGGCAAAGGATGTTCTAGTAATCGGAGCAGAGAAAACATCTGATTATATAAGTTCAATATCGAATCATGCCATCTCAACATTTCTCAATTCGGAGTATGAGGCCTTTTATGGAGGAACTCCTGCCAGCAGTTTTGCTATGATCGCGAGAGCTTATCTCGCTGCCTACGGCTACAAAGAAGAAGATTTGAGTGATTGGCCTGTGCTCATGCATGAGAACGCTGTAGATGTTCCTCATGCTCAATTAAAATTTAAGGTGACTAGGGAGCAAGTGATGAAATCTGACATCATCTCAGCCCCATTGAGAGTAATGCATTCTCCACCTTCAAGCGACGGAGCTGCTGTACTGCTAATTTCCGGTGAAGAATCAAGGTTAGGAAAAGATAAGAGACTTGCTGAAATAAAGTCAACCGTACAAATTTCTGACATTATGGAGCTCTCAATAAGAGATAGTTTAACGGAGTATCAAGCTCTTCATTATCTGGCGGAATCCATTGAAAGAAGTACAGGATATCGAATGAGTGAAATAGATATAATTGATATCCCCGATGATTATACAATATCTACTCCGTTAGTTCTTGAAAGTTTGAACATTTCAGCTAAAGGAAAAGGATTAGAAGACATATCAAGTGGTAGGTTCAGATTAGGAGATAAACCCTCGGTAAATGTAACTGGAGGAACAAAAGCAAGAGGACATCCATATGGGGCTACTGGTGTTTACCAGTTAGCAGAGCTGAGTTCTTTGCTCTCAGATAATAAAGTGAAAAATGCGAGGGTACAGGCCGATAGAGCTTTATCTATCTCAATGGGGGGTGTAGGCACTGTATTTACTGGCATTTTGTTAGAAAAAGTTTGAATGATGGAGGGATAAATGATGGAAAGATTATCAATATCTAGGTTCTGGAGAATAAAAGATTTACATTATACATTTGCTTATTCGAAGTGTAAAAAATGCGGTCATGCCTTTTACCCGCCTAAACATGTGTGCCCTAAGTGTGGATCGAGAGAGCTGGAACTAACGATACCTCCCAGAGAAGGAGAGCTTCTCTCTTGGACAAAGCTTTACGAAGTAGCTCCTTACTTTGAAAATGAGAAGCCATTGTATTTAGGATTGGTCAAACTAGGAGAAGTTAAAATCATGGCGCAAATAGTTGATGTGTTTGATGAAAGCCTCTTAAAAGAGGGGGCAAGGGTTGAGACAGTATTCCGGAAGGTAAAGGAAGACGGAAACTCTGGCCTAATATACTATGCTATGAAATTTCGGTTGACATCTAAATAATATTAATTTTTAACATTTCAAAGATATACATTTCTTTTTTAACCCATGATATAAAAACAAATCAAAATATTTTAGCTTAAGCAGGAGGAATAATATTGCTTGAGAATATAGGAAGTTTAGTGAATCAATACGGTCTCATGGGTATTTTCGTTGCTAGCTTTATAGGTAATGTTATTCCCTATTCGGCCGTTCCCTATGTGGCTTTCATTTTGGCATATTCAGCGATATCAAACGTAGAAAGTTATTTCGTGGTTTCGTTAGCAGGTGGAGCAGGAGCAACAGTTGGAAAAATAACAATATTCCTTGTTTCTAGGATGGGTAGGAAAAAACTTTCTAAAGAAGTGAGGGAAAATGCTGAGTACTTTCTCGCTCTAATGAAGAAAAAATACATTGGATTCTTGATTATCGTCCTTTTCGCTTTAACCCCTCTTCCTGATGATGTCATATATGTACCTCTGGGTATAGCGGGTTACGCATTTTTGAACTTTATTTTAGCAGTCTTTATAGGAAAATTTTTCCTCGTTTTAATGGTTACATTTCTTGGGAAAAGTGCCTACTCGATTTTGGAATTTTCAATAAATTCTAACTATCTATGGTTAGCAATTGTTGGACTAATTGTGGCAACTTTTTACATTATACTGATTGTTTTCTATACGGACTGGAAAAAAATTATAGTTACTCTATCGGACAGAGGAGTTAAAGCGGCCCTCTATGTGTTTTTGGTAGAGATGTTACTTGTGATTACGTTTAAGCATGAAAACATTAGAAAAAGATTTTTCAAAAAGAAAGAAGATTAGAATTGATCTTTCTTTATTTTTTCAATTGCTAGTGTTTTTGCAGCCTGAAAATCCAGTTGGAAGTTGGAATCCAAAGGAATCTCATGCAAGAGGGGTTTTATGCTCCCATCAGCAAGCTCAACTAGAAGCTGAGGTAAACCAGCCATTCCAAATTCATCTGTTACCCCATGTTCAATAGCGAAGACATAGTCCTCTATCTTTATTTCTAACTCCACACCAAGAGATTCAGCCAGTTCTTTGGACATATCTACCCACTGTTTGTGGTACGGATGATGTTCTGCTGTTACTAGTATGAGTTTTTTAACATTTGCCAACTCAATAACCTCCAACTCATTTTGTTCTGAATTGTAGAATAAAAGGCTATATAAATATCTGTTTTTTCATGAATTCAAACAGTCAATTGCTTTCTGATATATAAGCCAACTTTCAATGAAAAAAGGGAACTATAATCCTCTCTATGAAAAAGTAATTTAATGGATAGTAACAGTTTTTTAGTAGCAAGCAGGGAGACAACATGCGAAGAATAGAGATTCCAAGAGGATTTAGGGACTTTCCACCAGAAACAATGAAAGCACGATTGAATGTAATCGAAAAGGTCAGGAAGGTTTTTGAAAGGTCAGGTTTCCCTCCCATGGATACACCATCTCTAGAATATTGGGAGACTCTTGCAGGAAAATATGGAGAGGAAGCCGAAACAAAGTTGATATGGAGGTTCAAAGATCCTCTCAGCAATAGAGATTTTGCTTTGCGTTATGACCTGACAGTCCCCCTAGCTCGATATATAGCTCTCCATCCAGAGATTTATCTTCCTTTTAAGAGGCATCAGATTTCACTTGTATGGAGACACGAAGAGCCGCAAAGAGGTAGATATAGAGAATTCATCCAAGCAGATATAGACACAGTAGGTTCCACTTATATCGAGGCAGATGCGGAGATAATAAACACGATTTCAATGGCTCTTGAAGAATTGGGATTAAAAGATTACATCGTCAAAATTAATCATAGAGGGTTGCTAAGAGATGTAATTGAAAAGAGATTTGGAATCTTATCAAATAATATATTGAGAACGATAGATAAGCTTGATAAGATTGGAGAAGATGGAGTCAAGCAGGAATTAAAGAAACTCGGATTAAATGAAGAACAAATACAAACAATTTCTTCTCTATTTATAAGAGTGAAGTTGGACGATACGGCATCTCTTTTTGATATTATAGGGAGAGAATATAGGGAAAAATATGTATCCATATTCAACGAGCTTTTCAGTCTATTATACTATAAAAATAAAGCTGTTTTTGACTTCAGTTTGGTTAGAGGGTTGGACTATTATACGGGAATAATATTTGAAATTGTTTTAACGGAAGGCAGTCCGGGCTCAGTTGCGGGCGGAGGAAGGTATGACAATTTGATCGGAATGTTGAAAGGCGAACCGCTTCCTGCTACAGGAGGAAGTCTTGGAATAGAGAGAGTGATAGATGTAATGGTAGAAAGAGGTTTGATAAAGCTCGAACCGATAACATTCGGAGCTTTTGTTGTAGTTCTCGATAACGAGGCATTTCCACTGGCATGGGAGTATGTTATGAAGCTCAGAGAGAGAGGCATAACAGCAGAAATAGATTTGATGAGAAGAAGTCCAGAGAAACAGAGAAAAAGACTTAACACACTCAATTATACTTACGCTATATATATAGGTAAGAAAGAACTAGAGACAAAAAAAGTAACACTCTACAACAGATTGAAAGGGATGAGGCTAGAAATTGAGCTAAATGAATCGTTAAAGTACCTTGAGGAGGAACTAAGAAGATGAAAAAATTGTCGGAAGTTGCTGAAGGTGAGCTCGTTAATGTTATTGAAATCAATGGAGGAGACGGACTCAAGCAAAAACTCTTTCGACTTGGCATAATGCCTGGGACAGAAATAAAGGTTATAAGAAACTCAATTGGACCTATAATAGCTGAAGTCAGAGGAGTCCAAATAGCCATAGGGAGAGGGATGGCTTCAAAGATAATTGTTATAGAAAAAGAATCTTTTAAAAAAGGTATGGGAGACTCAAAAGATTATCTGAGTAGGTAGGAATTGCCATCCTTCTGTAATTATTAAACAGAAGCAAAATAATACGCTTCATGTAAAAGAGACATATGTATTTTTCGACTATTTGGTGAGCAATATGGTTGATTTGAAAAACTTGGCTGTCAACCTTCCGAAGACTAAAAAAGCATATCTATTTGATTCTTACCTTAGCACAATTGAGTCGAAAATACTTACTTCGTACTGTGAGAGAAACAAGCGCTGTTATATTGTAGTCAATGAAACAATTTTCCACCCACAGGGAGGAGGACAACCTACTGATATAGGTTTTATAGCTGGAAAGACATTCAAGCTTGAAGTCAAAAAAGTTCTAGATGTAAACGGTGTAGTATTTCACTATGGTAATTTGATAACAGACAAAAATTCCGAGATTTTCGGAGAGGTTTCACTTCAAATTGATTGGGGAAGAAGATATAGAATAATGAGAGCCCATACAGCCGGGCATATACTTGATTTTGCCGTTAATCAAATAATTGGATCTGATGTTGAAACAATCTCAGCGAACCATTCACATGACATTTCTCATATTGTATACCGACTACCTCCTTCAACAAATCTTGATATAAAAGAACTAGAAAATATTTCCAACAATGTTGTCAAAGCATGCATACCTGTAAAGTCGACTTTTATGAGCAAAGACGAGTTCCGGGAGCTAATGAAAAAAGCCCCAAATATAGGAAGGCTTCCTGATATGGATGAATATAGAGTTGTTACAATTGAAGGTATAAACGCTATTCCATGTTCTGGTACACATGTAGGTGATACTTGTGAAATCGGAAGAATAAATGTTATAGAAAAAAAGGTAACACAAGACGGCATTGCTATCTTTTATACCATATTCCCTTAAATTTTTATATTATTTCCAAAGAAAATTAATAATTAATTTTTTCTTTTAGAATCAACAATAAAATCAAACAATAAACATATATGTTTAAATTAACAATACAGATTATAACTTCAAAAATGATAATAGGACGATGCATTATGCTCGAGCTCATTTTTCACGGAAGAGGAGGACAAGGAGCTGTCACATCTTCCGAGGTGCTCGCTTCAGCAGCAAGTAAGGAAGGCTATCAGTCTCAAGCATTCTCCTTTTTTGGCGCTGAAAGAAGAGGCGCTCCAGTTTTTGCCTTTTTAAGGATCGATGAAAAGAAAATACTGAAACATGGGATGTTCTTCAAAGCCGATGGGTTGATAGTTCTAGATAAGGGACTTTTCAACTTTCCCGATATAGGAAAGGTAACCGTTAAGAAGGGTGGGATCATCCTCATAAATACAGAAAAGGGAAATGGAAAGACGCTTGCAACAAAAGTCAAGAGAGAGGGAACTACTAAAGTTTTTTCTGTAAATGCTACTAAGATAGCAATAGATCACGATCTCGTGCTTGCTGGATGGCCTTTGGTTAATATGCCTATACTTGGAGCGCTAATAAAAATTATGGGAAAACCAAGTTTGAGTTCATTACAAGAAGCAGTAAAGGAAAAATTAACGGGGAAGATGGTTGAATCTAATCTAGAAGCAGTAGTGAGAGCTTTTAATGAAGTATATTATGAAGGTGAAATATGATGGAAAGCAAAGTTAAGATAGTCAGAATAAATGAGAAACTTCCTATTTCCTTCCCTCAAAATGGAGCGGCTGGTAAAACAGGTAGCTGGAGACTTTACAGACCAATAGTAGACAATAACAAATGTACCAAGTGCTTCTTATGTGAGCTCTATTGTCCTGGAAATGTGATAGAAACAAGAAAAGATGGGATACAAATAGAACTTGACTACTGTAAGGGATGCGGAATTTGCGCTAAGGTTTGCCCACAGAAAGCAATTGAGATGGTTCCTGAGACCGTGGAGGTGAAAATCGCTTGATAGGTCAGAATAAACAGATAGAAAGGAAAGTAATGACCGGAAACCATGCTGTTGCTTATGCAGCAAAACTTTCCAGAGTTCAAGTAGTATCCGCATATCCCATAACACCACAAACTTCTATAGTTGAGAAACTTTCTGAATTCATAGAGAGTGGAGAACTCAAAGCTAACATTATAAAAGTCGAATCTGAACACAGTGCATTAGCAGCAGTATATGGAGCTGCTATAGCAGGAGCAAGAGCTTTCACTGCTACATCAAGTCATGGACTTCTTTATATGCATGAATGGATTCACTGGTTCAGTAGAGCTAGGATACCAGCAGTTATGGCGGTTGTTAGCAGAACTATTGGACCTCCTTGGAATATATGGCCCGATCATTCGGACTTTATGGACCAAAGAGATACCGGATGGATTATGTCTTTTGGTATGGACAACCAAGAGGTTTTGGATTTAGTTATACAGGCGTTCAGAATCAGCGAAGACCCCTCCGTCTTTCTGCCAGTGATGGTGGGATTAGAAGGGTTCATACTCGGAGGAACTGCAATGCCTGTTGATTTACCGCCAGAAGAAGAAGTCATCACATTCATAGGAGAAAGAAAGCAACCATATTCTGTAGTCGAGGACAGAATTTCGATAGGAAATCTCACATCCCCCGAAGATACAGAAGAAATTTTTATGGAAATGCAGAAGGCAATGGAACGATCGAAAGAGCTCATAAGAAAAATTGATGCAGAATATGGAAAGATTTTCGGAAGAAGCTACGGAGGTCTAATAAATTGTTACAAATGCGAGGATTCAAAATATATAATTTTTACAATGGGAGCCTGGAGCGGAGATGCGATGGAAGCTATTGAAGCATTGAGAGAAGAGGGCATAAAAGTAGGGCTAGCAAGAATAAGATACGTTAGACCATTCCCTAGAGAAGAAATACGTGAGCTAATTATGAACGCAAAATTGGGGATAGTATTTGATAGAAGCATAAGCTTTGGTAGTTATGGACCTCTATTTGAGGATGTAGCCGCCTCTATTGCAAATGACAAAAGGGAAGGTAAATTAGTAAATATCGTAGCAGGTCTCGGGGGAGTTAATGTAACTAGTGAAGACTTTGTAAAAATAATTGAGAAAAACATCAATAAATTTGAATCTGAGGGAGAAGTAGAACTTCTCCAATGGTACCACGGTGGAGAGGTGATGGGCTATTAGCGTTACGAAGCCAAAGGTTCTAGGAAATTATAGAAATTATATATATCCTGGAGATGCAGCATGTCCAGGATGTCCAATACCTATAGGTCTAAAAATCGTAGCTAGTGCTACGGATGGAAAGGCCATATTGGTTGTACCGGCATCTTGTACTTCAGTCGTAGTTGGAACATCTCCAAAAACATCAATCGGGATGCCTGTCGTTCATGTCCCATTTGCGAGTGCAGCATCAGTAGCTAGCGGTATCAGAGAGTCTCTTTTGATCAATAACAAAGGCGATATCCACGTTATAGCGTGGGCTGGAGATGGTGGTACAGCAGATATCGGCATGGCTTCATTGAGTGGGGCAGCGGAAAGGAATTCTGATATCATATACATAATGTATGATAATGAAGCATATATGAATACAGGAATCCAAAGAAGCAGCTCAACTCCAGTGGGGGCATGGACAACAACTACACCAATAAAAGGAAAGCTTGAGCAGAAAAAAGACGTTGCAAAAATTATGATTGCTCATGGTGTCCCTTATGTGGCCACAGCAAGTATTGCGTACCCACACGACTTCTATAACAAACTTTCTAGGGCTTTGAAGATCAGAGGATTCAGATTCATTCAATTACATTCACCATGCCCGGTTGGTTGGAGGTTTGACGATTCACAGACTGTAGATGTGGCTAAAGCAGCGGTTGAAACTGGCATGTGGATTCTTTATGAATATAAAGACGGTAAGCTGGAAATTTCTAATCCGAGCAAATATCTAATAGAGCACAATTCATTTAAACCAATTGAAGAATATCTCAAAATACAAGGTAGATTTAGCAAAATATCCGAAGATCTCCTTAAGGAACTTTATAAAGAAAGAGAAAGAAACATTGAATGGTTGAAGAAAGCAGTGTAATCGATAACATATAACTTTTAAAATTTTTCATAAATGAATCCAAAAATATCCGAGAAGCTCTTGTTTTTTCTCGTCAGTAACTGAAAATCTCATTATCTCAAAATGTTTATATGGCTACTTTTCAGTAGGTGTTTTAAAAATTTGTTATTAGGTCTATTTGGAGAATATTTTTAGTTCAATTTTTGAGACTTCGGAAGATGAAGAAAATATATCCAAAGTGGTCTTGAAACCATGACTATTCTTAAGGATTATGATGAAGACTGTTTTCTAGCAATTATATTTGACAGAGTATCTAGATCCAGCTCAGCAATACCAACTGGATATTTTATTCCCATCGATGTTAGTACATATGGGTGGACCTCTCCCACTATACCTATAGGTATGTCATTTACGATCACTTTTGCTGCTCTACCTTCAAGCAAATAACTAATGCTATCTCTCCTGAATTTTACTTCCAATCCCAGAGAAGATAGAAGAGAATAAAGTGGAGCTTGGATTTCCTCGAAGCTTAACTCATCTTTCATAATTGCGAGGGCAACAGACTTTTTCTGAGTTATTTTCTCCCCAATTTGATAAGCATAATCCCCAATCTCAAATATCTTCAATGGTAATTCAGCGTGTTGATTTTCAATTAAGAATGTCAGAAGCGAGGAAGCCAGATTTGGCCTGACCCATCCCATTTCTTCTGAAACTGGATTCTTTATCTTCAATAATTTTTGATTTCCTGTTCTGAAGAGCTCAGCATGAGTTCCCATCATTACGAAACTTTGAATTTCCTGAAAAGCAAGTCCAATTAGAAGTAGTCTAATAGCTCTGCTAATTGTTGAAAGATGATCAAGGCTCCCTTCAGTTTTTAATGAAAGAATTTTGACGGGTATTCTATTGTACCCATATGCCATTGCAATTTCTTCTACTAAGTCAATTGGATGCATGATATCAACTCTATATTCAGGGATGATAGCATCTAAAGAATCATCCTTTTCCTTGGATATCCCGAAACGCATTCTCAACAGATGATGAACTATATCTTCATTTCTAATGTCGAATCCGAGAATTTTCTTCACATAATTTTTCTGGAGAGAAACTTCAGACCTTGCCAAGGGCGGGTCTTGCCTTATTACTTCTGTGGGCTGTTCAATAATTTTCACTTTTTCTATTATGCTATTTTTATGCTCGTTCAATAGGCTGCATATAAGGTCTAAAGTTTTTATTACACTATCTCTATCTGTACCTGTCACATCAATCAATAATTCTCTTGAGTCAGGTTCTACCCTTGTTATTTCAGAATTTATTACTGGAGGGAGGCTTATAATTTCTCCTCCTGATATAATTGCTGGATGAGCTCCACCAAGTACAGAAATCTCACCATAGCTCCTTCCCTGTTCTGTTTCCTTTAATACATCCTTAATTTTCATCTTTGTTTTGCTACCCAATGGAATCATTTCCATATCTAATGAAATCATCGTATACTCTAGTTTTTTATCTGGTATTTTTCTCAGGTCATGTATTCCTATAGCTACTTTCTTTCTTTTTCTTCCAACAGTTATATGAAGCTTCTCTTGAAATTGAATGAGTTCTTTTAGTCCTTCTTCCCCTAGCTCAATGCCTTTGAGAACACCAACTGCTATATATGGTCTACTCAAAACTTCGAATATTCTGGCAGAATATTCCGATTCTTTTGTTTTTGGTTGAAACAAGCCTTCCTCAATTTCAAGTAAACCTTTCAATGCTCTTGCCATTCCTTCTGATACGAAGAGATCAGGTCTATCGCTATTTACCTCTACCTCTACCCTAGATCCATCCAACACTTTCGATTCAGATTTCAATGAGAAAAGTAAATTGTCCAGCTTTTCATATGTTAGTTTCTCTCCGACTAAGTTGTTCAATCTTTCAATATTAAGGTAGATTACTGGCACCTTTCTCCCCTCTAAATTAATTTGAAAAGCTTTTCCGAGAAAACCCTCCTTAGGTAATTGACATCTTTAGAGTAAAGCTTTCTAATATCATCTATTCCTAGAAGAGCCATCGCTAACCTATCAAGCCCCATTCCCCAAGCTCCAACAGGGACATTCGTTCCAACTATTTCAAGAACTTCAGGTCTGAACATACCCGCTCCAAAGACTTCAACCCAGCCCAACGGTTCTATCTTGACATAGCCTTCAACGCTAGGTTCTGTAAATGGGAAATAAGCAGGTTTAAATCGCACTTCTTTGAGTCCCATTTTTTCAAAGAACTCAGTTATAGCACCTAACAAGCCTGAAAAGCTCATGTTTTCGTCACCAATTATAGCATCGAGCTGGTAAAATTCTGGTAAATGTCTCGAGTCAATCAAATCTGGTCTGAAAACTTTTCCTATAGCAAAAAACTTAAATGGTGGTTTCGGATTTGATGCCAACGTTCTAGCTGAGACGGAAGTCATTTGGGTACGCAGTATAGTACGCATTGCGTTCTCCAGCTTCCAGAAGCCCCCCCAACCTCTCCCTCCGCTCTTGCCACCAGTCTCATGGACAGTTCGCGTCCTTTCTATGATTTCTTCGCTAGCATCAAGACTTTTCAAGTAGTAGTCAACCCAAAAGGTATCGTGTATCTCTCTGGATGGATGATCTTGAGCTTGAAATAATACATCAAAATTCCAAAATTCACTTTCTACTATTGGTCCGGAAACTTCAGTGAAACCAAGAGACTTAAGAATATCTTTGATCCTTTCTATAAAAAGGATGTAAAAGTGGGGTAGTCCAGGATTAATCTTTGGTGGAAGTGCTTCAACATTATATTCTTTTATGATCGTGTTTCTCCAATTTCCAGTTGTTAAAATATAAGAAGTGAGTTTTACTAAGACTTCACTACTCCTTTCAAGGGCTAATTTAGCCAGCGGAAGTTCAGCCCTTATCCTTCTCTCTTTTTTTAACTCTTTCTTTACTAATCCCCTTCGTATAAGCACTTCTATCTTTTTTTCCATGTCTAAAGTTATAGAACCACCTTCATTAATTATCTTGAGAATTTCCCTATCAGATGAAATTTCTTCCAGTTTTTCCTTATTCAATACAATTGTATCCCCCTTGATTTCAACGATCCCTCTTTTTCTAGCTGCTCCGAGAGCAATTTGTAGCTCCTTTTTGCCGAGCTTTGCTTCTACTGCAGAGAGAGATAATGGACCATGAACTAGTAGGAGAGAAGTGAGTTTCTCTTCGGGGAGTCCTTCTGAAAGGGCCTTCTTTCCCTCTTCTGTGAGTGTATATACTATTTTATAAGATATTTCTTCTCTAACTAGACCTTTTGATTTGAGCAATTCTATGATCGCATTAATTGTAGATTCTGGAAGTCCAGTTATTTTCGACAAATAGTCAATTCCAACGTCACCCGGAACACTAATGATGACCGAAAGGAGCTTTTTTTCATTATCACTCAACTGGAATTTATCCATAGACAACAGCCTACCGTTGGGATTCATTAAACTGAATGGTTTTTAGAAATTAAAAATATTAACTGAGCATATTGAATGGCAACCAGGTGTATTCGGTTGAAACTTGGAATAGTTGGAGCTGGCTATATGGGGCAGGCTCATGCTAGAGTGCTTAGAGAGCTCGCTCCAAAATACGGATTCGCTTTGTCTTTTGTAGTAGAACCAGACGAAAGTAAAGGAAGAGAAATTGCTTCTAAGCTAGGGATTAATTGGTACAGAAATATCGATGAGATGTTGAAAATCGAAAGCAACGAAATAGTTCCGTTCATATCCTCTCCTACTAACACACATTTAGAGCTTATTGAAAAATTGCTCGAAGCAGGTGTTGAATATATATTTGTTGAAAAACCATTAGGTGAGAACCTCGTAAAAGCAGAAAAGATAGCGAAGAAATTCTCTCGATCTACATTAGAGAAAATTATGGTTGGGCATATTGAAAGGTTCAATCCTGCCTATAAAGAATTGAAAAAAGCTATAACAGAGGATGTTCTTGGCAATTTGATAACCCTTAATTCGAGGAGGGTAGGACCTTTCACGGCGAGAATAACAGATGTTGGAGTAGTTTTTGATCTGGCAATTCATGACATTGACCTTTCTATCGACTTATCCGGAAAAATTCCAGAAAAAATTATATCTTTCTATTATTATCGCTACTCAGCTGATCATGAAGATTCATGTTATATAATTTTTGATTACAGCACACATATACACACTATAGAGGCCAATAGAATCACTCCATACAAGGAGAGAAAAGCGATAATTACTGGAACGAAGGGAGTTGCACAACTGGATTTCATACAGCAGACGCTTGAGGTATACACGGGCACATGGAAGATGGAAAGAATGATACTGAAGAAAGAACCTCTTATGGTAGAAGACGAAGAATTTCTAATGGCCGTTAGAAATAAAGATAAAGTTCCTATTACTTTCTTCGAGGGATTGAGAAATATTCAAATAGCGTATAAGGTACTTGAAGAAGGGAAGGGTAGACAACAGTTTCAATAGTAAAAATTCTTAGAGCTTTTGAATGAGTACTAACAATTTGATGGCTATCAGGTATGCTGAAGCCATATGCTTGTGAAGGGAATGAAGTGATAAACCTCAAACCTATGGTCTGCCTTAAGGGGAACTTTCGCTATTTAGGATGATGAAAAGGAGATCAAAAATTAACCGTTCAAGATTCTAAATATTGCTTCTAACGCTTCAGAAATGTCGGTTTTTGAAGCTATTCCCTTGGAAACCAAATAATTTCCTAAAGCGGTGTAAGTTAAAATAATATAATCAATAGATGCTGTGAATCCCATATGTCCAATCCTCAAAATTCTATCTCTGAAATTTCCTAAACCTATTCCTAACATAACTCCATAGTTATTATAAATCCAATTTGCAGCTTCAATGGACGAAATTCCTTCTGGCATCAAGATAGCTGTAACTCCAGGACATGAATCTTCGATCTTCTTCGGAAAAGGCTCTAGTCCTAACGCTATGGCAGCCGACCACGAAGCTTCCCTAATTTTTAAATGCCTAGAGTATACAGTATCCTCACCCTCTCTCAAAATATTTGCTAAGGAATCATCTAGAGCCCTGAGCAAGTTCATTGATAACGTATAAGGAGGCATGCTTTCTTTATTTTCCAGAAATCCCTCCCATACCTTAAAGGATAAATAAAAGCTATTTGGTTCCACAGAAAGTGCTCTTCTCCAAGCGTTATTACTTATCAATAAAATCGTCAGACCAGGAGGAAGATTGAGAGCTTTCTGACTACCTCCAATTAAAATGTCGATTCCCCATTCTTCAGCTTTTATTGGTAGAGTGAACATGCTAGATACTGCATCAACAATGAATAGTTTACCAGTCTCAGAAATTGCTGGGCCTATCTTGTCAATAGGGTTAAGTATGCCAGTCGGGGTTTCGCAATGGACCATATATACAGCACTAGCTTCATTATTTCTAGATATAGCCTCTATTGCTTCTTCAGGAGGGATAGCTTCTCTCTCGTTCCATCTGCATTTAATAGCTTTTCGATCGGTCATCTCAATGAGGTCAGAAAAACCATCTCCGAAGAATCCATTCGAGAAGACTAATCCTTTTTCTCCTCTATTGAGCATGTTAACTACGCTGGATTCTAATCCTAACATTCCCTCTCCAAGGAGAATTAATGCTCTATGATTCCAGGACTCAAAGATCCTAGCTAGTTTTTGGAAAATTCCATGGTAGAAATCATAGAATTGGGGGTCAAGGTCGGGGTTTGTTACGTCTTTTAAAATAGAAAGTAACAATTCTCTAGGCATTTCAGTTGGTCCTGGGGTTAAAATGTATTTATGAGTAAACAAGTTGATTTCTCTTTTTCTTTCCATGAAAAATCTTCCCTCGTTTTTTTAATTTATTTAAAGTTATTTAATGTTTGTTGCTTGGATTTGTTTTTCTCGTTTTAACTTTTAAGTTTCAGGACAAAATTATAGGGATGTATGGCAAGGCGATTACAAACAATTCAACGTCACTGGGGGCTATAATTACGACTTCAGCGTTTCCGTATCCCTTAGCTATCCTTGGGCAGTCTCCGTTTCCCTGGGGGTCAGCAGGACTCCAGCCCCAATAGCGACTCTCACAATACATGCTGGGACATGGTACGATGGCTATGTGGTTAGGGTGGTAAGTATGAACGACAGCGATTACTTGGACAGTAGGACATTCTGGTATAAGCCCTAGGATTTTTAAAAGAATTCATCCTTTCAGCAGCAAACAACTTCTCCTGAGAGCTCATCCGCAGAATATCCTTTATATCTCTCCACGAGCTTCCTCAATCTATCGCTCTTCAGGAAGTCTATCAACATTCGAACAACTTCCTTGCTCATGCTACTTTTCAGGATGGCGAAATCGTAGTGTTCCTCCGCAACTTCTCTGTAATCTAGCCCATATAGATATGCGGCATGCTCAATGCAGATTCCAGCATCTGCCCTCCCCTGAGCTATGGCGGCCGCAACAGCATTGTGGTTAGGCACTTCGTACTCATACCCCTTGATCATCCTGGAGAGCTCCCATCTGGAGATATTTCTCTCTCTGGCGATCTTCTCCAATACATTATCGACATATACTCTGGTTCCAGAGCCAATGTTTCTGTTCACAAACCTTAGACCTCTATCTATGACATCCTCCAAGCTCTCTATCTTTTCCCCCTTCCTGTGAGCTAAAACGAGCCTCCTCTTGTAACCTTTCACCAGAACAGCCTTATCTCTCAGCTCTTCATCTTTTTCGATGAATGGGATATTGTATACCCTGCTTTCTGGGTCGAGAAGGTGCGTTGGTGCCACATCTATGACCCCCCGCCTCAATAAGTTGAGCCCTCTGAAGGAGCCGACATATGCGATTCCCACTCTCTCGTTGAGGTCCATATCCCTCATAATTTCCTGCAGGAGTAGGTCATGACTTCCCACGATCAGAGCCTCCTTCCAAGGGGATCCTCTGACTCTCAGGGGGAAGACATTCACTGGAAATCCATCATCGATCACATCAATATTCTCCGGAAGGATTGCTATGGCATCCGTCCTCATGAGGGCTGAAACGCTGCCAGATTGATAGGGAACCGGAACAGCATAGAGAGATCCATCCGTCCTGCTCAGCATAACAGGTAGGATCCAGATCTTCCCCAGACCCTTCCTCAGCTTGCCTGAGAAAGCAGCTCTCAGAGCAACACCGCGACGAGAAGCGCCCATGATCTCCATTATCATTGGCTCAACTAGGAGGATCATATTGGATAGTGCAGAAAGTGGGAAGCCTGGAAGACCTATTAGAAGCTTTCTCCCATTTTTCGCAATGACTGTGGGCTTTCCAGGCTTCATTCGGAGCCCGTGCACCACCAATTCCCCTATGTCTTGGAAGACCCTGTAGACAACGTCCTTCTCTCCTGCCGAAGTTCCACCGCTCGTTATGACTATATCGCTTCTCTCGAGCAGCTTCTCTATCCTTCTGCGCATCAAATCGTAGTCATCTGGCACAAACCCTGCGAAGTAAGCCCTTATTCCCAAGGATGAGAGGTAGGAAACAACCATCCTCCCATTCGATTCATATATTTTTCCCTCTCCAAGGGGAGATCCAGGTTCAACCAACTCGTTCCCTGTGGAGAGTACTGAGATCCGGGGAACTTTGTAAACCTCGACCTCGCTTATTCCAAGGGAGCTGAGAACAGCGATCTTTTCCGGAGTAAGCATGCTCCCCTTAGGTATTATGAGCTCCCCCTTGGCTATGTCCGATCCCGCAAAGGATATGTTTTCGCCGGGGGCAGCAGATCTCCTTACTTCCACGAATGTCTTCCCATCGCTTACAGTATGCTCCTCCATGATAACGGTGCTAGCCCCCCTTGGTATGATCGCCCCTGTATCTATCCCCACAGCTTCCCCCTCGCTCACTTCTGTGCCCGCAGGTTCCCCTATCTTTTGGAAGCCCTTCAACATCAGCTTAACCGGATGAAGCTCATCCACCCCCTCCACAGACCTAGCGCTCACCGCATACCCATCCACCTCGCTGCGGTCGAAGGGAGGGTAATCTATGGGAGAATAGATATCTATCGCAAGAACTCTATTGAACGAATCCTCTATTTTCACGATCTCCGTTCCTAACGGTGATAGCAACCCCTCCTTCCTGACTGCTTCCAGCGCTTCTTCTGGCGAGAGAAGAGTATGAAAAAGCTTCCTTCCTTGCTCCATCTTTTTCACCTTACTTCATTTTAATCCTCGTGAAAAATAAATGAGATGCATTGTCAGACCAGCTCTATTCTGACAATTTCTCCTGCTTCATATCCTTCGGCGTTTCTTGGAATCCTCAAGAATCCCCCTGCATTGAGCAGAGAGCTCAATATCCCAGAACCCCTGAGCATTATGGGGTCTGCGCATAATTCGTTTCCGCATGGCGATAGCTTAACCCTTATGAAGCTTTCTACCCCTACCTCCCCGAATACTCTACTGGTGAGTTTAGCGAATATGAACCTCAATCTCTGATCTATTATCCCAAGCTTCTCCTCAATGAAGGGAAGTACCAGGAACCTGACTCCCACAAAAGCTGCTACGGGATACCCTGAGAGGAGGAAGACCGGCTTGCTTTTCAGCTCTCCTACGCTTGTAGGCCTTCCAGGTCTCATCGCTATTCCCCTGATGAGTATTTTTCCACCCACTCTTTGCAGGGCTTTGACACATAGATCTCTAGATCCAGGTCCAGTTCCTCCAGTCGTTATTATTATGTCCTCTTTTTCCCAAGCTTTCTCGATGACCGAGGCGATGACCTCTTCATCATCCTCTACTATCCCATACCTCTTGACATCCATGTAACCCTGCTCTGCCAAGTACCCCGCTATCAGCTTCGATGTCGAGTCGAAGACAAACCCCTCACCTCCTGGCTCGCTCACTTCAGAGCCAGTTGCTATTATTCCAACCTTCAGCTTTCTGAAGACATCAACTTCCTCGAGCCCTAGTGCCGATAATGAGGCAACGTGCCATGGTCTGATGAGGGTCCCTCTGCTGAGTACGATATCACCCTGCTCGAAGTCCTCTCCTGCTCTCGAGACATTATCAAATTTAGCAACGCTCTTCATAATTAGAACTCTATTTCCTTCCTTTTCTGCGTCTTCCAGCATAACAACAGCGTCGGCCCCATCGGGAAGAGGATCCCCCGTGGAAATTGGAACAGCTTCCCCACAGGAAATCTTGCCAGGCTTATCCTCCCTCAGAACAAGAGGAATGGGATTGTTTGAGGATGCGGAGGTAACGCTATCACTGCATAAAGCAAAGCCATCAACTGCGCTTCGATTTGTGGGAGGTACTCTCACAGGTGATCTTATTTCCTTGGCAGGAATTCTTTTGAGAAGTTGTTCTAGCTCTAATTTCTCTGTTTCAACGGATAGCTTGAAATTGCTCAAGGAAAAATTGACGGCCTCATCGACTGGAACATATCTCATCAATTTTTGGCTCACCTTGAAAACCTAATTATAGCGTTTATATAAAAATCTCAAATTCTGCGTTTGAGGTTGAGTTTCCAGGGGATGTTAAAAAAAGGGTTTAATATTTTTGTCTCGAAAACCTTTTTATTAGAGATTGAAAGAAACATAGACAGCCACTTAGATTCATCATTTGTAGGGGTGTGGTCAATGTTCGAAGAAGAGGAAGAATGGTGGGAAGAGGAAGAAGGCGAGGAAGAAGAAGAGGAGTGGTGGGAGGAAGAGGAAGAGGAAGAGTGGGAAGAGGAAGAGTGGTAGCGCTCTTCTCTTGCTACTGCAAAAATCTATGCTAATAAAATAATTTTTACAAATGAAAGTTCATAGGAGAACCGCGAACATTTCTATCCTGAAGAAATTAAGGAGTATATGGTAAAAGGATACCAACTCTGCCCCCTATCTTCATGAAAAGCTTATTTATTAAAAATCCACAAACAAAAGAGACAG
>POCB01000248.1 GCA_002899805.1 Fervidicoccus sp. | reverse complement strand
ATAGTCTAGTATCCAGATACGGCTTAGAGGAGCATCGGCGAAGGATCCTGGAGCATGTTATAGGCTTCAGAGAGAGGTTTCCGCCTAAGTTCGTTGAGGAAGTCTACAGAAAATATCTACATATGAATGTTATGAATGTTCTTTAGCCGGCTCACAGCTGTGTGGTAAACCACGTAGATATTTTCCTATTTAATCAATGAGTGATATGGAGAAACTTCAATGGTTAAGAGACTTAGATGAACCAATATCCCCGACGATGATTTTATTAAATTATAACGAAACTCTACGGAGACATGTAGGGGGCATAGAAACACTTTTTAAACACATTTAAGATACATCATTGTTATCTGGGACACATATGCTCTCCGCATACACTAGAGAAGAAGAGTTTCTAATTAGACTTAGGATCAGGCAGTACTATGATATTCAAAAACTGCGTATAGCCTCTGAGGCACGCCTAAGAAACAGATACGTGGTCTGTGAGAAGAATCACTGGACACCTGTTGGTCAGAAGATCCCTGATAAGTGTCCTAAGTGCGGATCCAGTGTTCAGCTTGTTGAGTTAATGATACCAGAGTCCTTCAAAAAGATCTATGAGGAGTTGGTTAGCTGGGAGAAGGCTTTCTACAACGAATTATACACATTAGTAAAGAACCATCCGCTTTGGACCGATTACCTGTCAATGATCAAGGGGATAGGACCAGTGTTAGCTGCGTGGCTAATCACTGATCTGAACCCGGCGAGGTTCCCCAAAGTCAGCTCCATGTGGAAATACTGCGGTTTACATGTTGTCGATGGAAAAGCTCCCAGGAGGATCCCTGGTCAACCAGTTGACTTCAACCCGTTTGCCAGGGTAATGGCTTGGAAGATTGGGGAGAGCTTCAGGAAGACCGGCGGAGTATATAGATTTCTCTACGAAAAGTCCTTCGAGGAATCACTCGTCAAGCACCCAGACTGGAGTAGGTTGCATCACATAAATCACGCAAGAAGGGTAACTGTGAAACTATTCTTGGCTCACTACTACGAGGCTGGCAGAAGAATCCTTGGTCTACCAGTTCTCAAGCCTTACCCAATAGAGAAGTGGCCGGAGAAGTATATTCCTCCATTGATCGATTATCCACCGAAGAAGAAGTCTAGGTTCTACGAGCTAGTCATCGAGAAGATGGATCCCGAAACAAGAAAGAAGTACGAGGCACTCAGAGAAGAGATTGAGAAGTGGCTAGAGAAGAAAAAGAATAAAACCCCAGAACAAGAAAAATAAAAATGAGCCAAGTAAAAACTGAGACCCACTGTGGCGATGCGAGCCAGGAAACTTGTGAGATCCATTCGGCTATTGCGAGCCATGCCTAAGTTGAGATCCAGTAATCCCATGCGAGCCAATTATGATATGAGACTCAATAGAGGGGTGCGAGCCAGGGAGCTTATGAAACCCACCAGGATGCTGTGAGCCAACCCCATAATGAGACCCATAACGAATGTGCGAGCCAGATCGCTCTTGAGACCCAACAGGTATGTGCGAGCCATTCGAGAATTGAGACCCAGTATGATGATGCGAGCCACTATCGATGTGGGACCCATTCGGGTACTGCGAGCCATGCTTATTATGAGACCCATTGGAGGTTTGCGAGCCACTTGAGATATGAATCCCGCAACAAAGGTGCGAGTCAATACGGCGTTGAGACCCAAGGCTGATATACGAGCCATATAAAAGGTGAGATCCATCTCCTATGTGCGAGCCAGTGGGATTATGAGACCCATGTAGATTTTGTGAGCCAAGGAGCATATGAGACCCACGTGGCGTTTGCGAGTCAATAATGCTGTGAGACCCATTGTGGGATTGCGATCTCGACCACACAGCTGTGGGGATGCGTCTCTTTGCTGAGGAAGATTTATTAAGTCTTTATCATATTAATACACTATTGTGGGGTGATTGGATGAGTCAGGTTCAGGAGCAGGCTGTTGTTAAGGTTCTGTCGTCTCTGCCTCCGAATGCGTTTGAGTTCACTAGGACGCTGGAGGTTAGGTGTGAGAGAGCTTCCTTCGATGTTTTTGCGTCTCCTGAGAAGAAGTTCTTAGTCGCTATCAGGCACAAGCCGACTCTGGACCTGATATCCAAGTACACCAAGAATATTGAGTTAATCAATGAAGCAACTATTGGGAGAGGAGAAACATTTATCGTAGCCACGCTGACGAAGAGAACCCCAATAAGCGGGCAGGATGTTCAGGTGACTGAGTCGGATCTGATGATCCTGCTCTGCAGAAATAACTCTGTGTAGCCTCCTAAACAGTCTCTTTTTTCTCTTCGTATTCACAGCTGTGAAGCACACCCAGTCTTTCTTAACCCTCTTTAACCCTAATTCCTTATTTTTTACTTGGTGCGTCAATGGTTAAGAGACTTAGATGGGTAGAGATCCCTGGCAACGATTTTGATGAGCTAAAGGATGCATTCAACACTTATCGAAAATATCATATTAACCAAGCTAAACTAGATAAACTAGACGCCGGAAACAAATTGATTGAGTTGGCTGAGAAGTACAAGTCCTATGTAGCTGACTACGATGGTAAGAGATTTGTTTTTGTGTCTGTCAGAGACATGGAGCGTAGAAGCAGGAGACTAGCCGGCTTCATAATCTATGATAAATCAACAAGAGAAATCCTATTCGGAGCATATGGTTTAAATGAGTCGTGGTTCTTCAGATTCCTCCCCTTTATTCTGAGGCTGGCTACTGATAGGAGATTCGATATTATTGAGGACTTGTCCAGGATTACAAGGTTTAATGAGGCTTCGGTTTGGGTAGATGATTTTTCCTCTTTTCTAGCGTTCTCCTACGAGTTTCTAGGTGATGAATTCATTGACTATCTATACAGGAATTATGAGGATATCGCCAAGAGATACCGTGAGAACAAGATCATCTACGGAAAAAACTTTGTGTATATACCATCAATGAATGTTGGGTTAATAAGACTTAGAAATGGATCAATTATTCTATACATATCTCCTGTATACAGTGAAAAAGACTATAAAGTCGTTACAGATGCAGAACACTTTATACACAGGCTTCTCTCAGGATTAATTGACTCTGCTGAGGAGCTTGACAGGAACATGGCTCTCTATTTTGACAGGTGTGAGCATACATGGTGCGAGTATCATGCCATATCATCAGCTCCCCTACCTGGTTGGTGGGGCAAGACCACTATCATGCTTATAGGCAAACTCATTAGGGATCTGTCCGGGAGAGAAAGACTGGATGATAAAAAGATCTACTTCATTGACTGTGGCATAGATTGTAGTATACATACTCTCTTTGACATAAAGGAATATGTTCTGCATCACCGCTTTTACAGCACAGACAGATTAGAAGGCGTATTGTGGCGATTGGAACGCTATTATCATGGTATGCACCTTAGGTTCCTGGGGTACATAATAGGCTTCAAGGAGAGGTTTCCGCAGAAATTTGTTGAGGAAGCATTTGAGAAGTATCTCCATATGAATGTTATGAATGTTTCGTAGTATCTGCACACCACAGATATTTTCTTACTAATCAATGAGTAATGTGGGGTGCTCCGATGGTTAGGAGAATTGAGTGGATGAGGATCCCTAGAGAAGATTTTGATAAGTTGCATAATGCTTTTTACTGCCATGAACATAGATGTGAGAAGGATTACGGGGCTGAGCTAATTGACTTAGCTGAAAGATATAAGTCCTACGCTGTTGATCACGACGGCAGGAGATATGTTTTCGTGTTTGTCAGGGATATGGATGATGTAAGAGTTGGCTTGGCTGGCTTCGTAGTATACGACAAATCATCTAAGGTGGTTCTCTTAAGCAGATACACCAGCTTCTATAGAAGATATGGTGATAAAGAACTTGATTACTACAGGCTCATGCTTAGACTAGCTATGGATAATAGACTTGATGTCTTCGAGTATCTCCTAAGAATGGGATATATTGACACTAACCCTCTCCTAACTTTCTTCGGTCTCTGCTACAAGTATCTTGGTGATGAATTCATTGACTATCTATACAGAAACTATAGAGATATTCCCGATAGATTTAATAGAAACAAGCTTATTTATGGAAGAAACTTTGTGTTTATTCCGAAGATAAAAGTTGGTGATTATGATGGAGAGAGTGTTGGTTTAATAAGAGCTGGTGATGGATCTATTATTCTCTTCAGATCCTATAGAAGCCCCGTTATAGTAAGAGAGGATAAATATTGGTTCCACAGGCTCTTATCTTACTTGATTGATTATGCTGAGGATCTTGAGAAGAATCTTGTTGTTTACGAGGACTGGTGCAATCAGTATTGGTGCAACTATATTGTTTTCTCATCTGCCTCACCTCCTCATTGGTGGAGAAGCTCTGCTGTTGTGTTGA
>POCB01000273.1 GCA_002899805.1 Fervidicoccus sp. | reverse complement strand
AATATATGGGTGAGAAATTCGTTGTCAGATGGTTCACGGCTCCAAGCCCGCGGAGAGAATGATGGAATATTATGAGTTAACTTCTACCTTTGCTATATCATGGTGATGAGATCGAGATAGATGCTGGGATCTCTTCTCCTCTCTTGCTGGACGAACCAGGTCATCCAGGTGAGCTCCGCTGGTCTGTAGCCGTTGGAGACTGCGATCTTCTCAACCTGTTCGACAAATTCTATATCGTCATCAGCCACTTCGATCCCAGAGCTGACGAAGATCTCCCCAAGTATCCTCTTAACAATCTTGTCTGGCACAACCGTATCCACTCCACCCATGGTCCTGAGGTACTGAAAGGTCACTATACCCATCCCCTTTATCCTACCGATGGGATCATCCCTCCAATCCTTCAGCGAAGCCTCCTTAGCCCAAGATCTCAGAGCCTCTCTGTCGCTCTTTCCAGTGCTGGATAGTCGCGAGGAGATCTCCTTGGCCAGAACCCAAGACCTCCTGTTCTTCCAGACAGTCCTCAGCTCTTCGATATCTGCTAGGGAGAGATCTTTCAAGCTCTTTATTTTTCCAGAGTCTACGAACTTCTCCTTGAACTCGATCGCTTTAGGTAAGACGGAGTTGAAGTAGTCTAAACCTATCGAGGTGAAAGAAGCATCCACCACCATCATGACCACGCTTCCTCCCCATCTCTCGGTTCTGAGCACCCTTTCACAGTATTCTCTAATCCAGGGGAACTTCCGCATATAGGCATCCAATTTTTCCTTGATGGATGGCAAATGAAAGACCACCTTCTCTCCTGAAACTCTATCTTAGCATTCGTTGAAAACAAGAAAAAGATTTTTAGTTGAGGGAATAGGAGCTTTTCCTCAGCTCGATAGGTTCGCCTTTCTGAAAAAGAGCCACCCAATGTAGAAGGGGAGGGCTATCCAGAGTATACCCGAGGCAATCACCAGGGGGAGCTTAATGACCGAGGATGCGACTTCTGGAGCGATATTGAGAGACTTCATGATATAATAGGAGGAGAACTCTGTGAAACCCAGAGGACTGAAGTAGTCGAGCTCATATTTCAGCTTCTGTATCATTTCAAACAGGCTTCCGCTTGTACCATAGAGCTCGAATGCTAGGATAGATGCGATTATGCTGAACCCTACGAGGAAGAGGATGTAGAGGAATATCGTTACGGCTAAATACTTCCTGGAGCTCAGAGCCGCAGATATGAAATAGCAGAGGCTGTAGAATGCTGTGAGAGACCCCGCGACTCCCATGAAGGCTATGAGGAGCTGCTCCGCCCCGAGCGTGTGTCCTATCAGTATCATGTTACCTATGTTGAAGGCTATGAAGAAGAGAGCCGAAGAAGTCAAGATGGTAAGTACTCCGGCTATGTACCTGGTGTAGTACAGATCCCACCTGGTTACCGGTCTGGCGAGGAGGAATTCCAGAGCCCCCATGCTCCTGGGCTTAGCTATCAGAGCGTACGCAATGTAGAGGACAACAACTGGGAAGAACTCGGCGAAGATGGCGATCCCCGTAGAGCTGAAGGCCAAAGAACTCACAGCCCTCTCAATTGCACCGGGAGAGTACTCGATAATGGGGATATACGAGTAGTAAGTAGCGTTGTTTGGACCGACGAGAAAGAGAGAGACGAACTCCCATATGGATAGGCTATTGTTCAGTGTGAACTCGTTGAATCCAGGCTTCACGCTACCCAAAAGGACAGCGCTGCTGAGATCGAGAGTGGGAGGATAAGAAGAAGTATTGGTGGGAGTGTAATAGAGGGAATAATCCTCCGAGGGGATGTCGAGAATGAGGAAGAATTTGCTGCTCTGGTTGCCGGCATAGAAGCTTCCCGAGCCATAGATGAGTTCGCTTGAATTTAGCCTGTTGAAGGTCATGCATGGACTGCACCATCTTAGAGTTCCATCTTTCTGTTGGAAATAACTCATCACAGATATTGTACCAACTCTCGTTGACATCTCCACCTCGAGGGCAGGAGCCAAAGTAGTTTCCTTTATCGTGCTCAATTCCTGCGTAGTGAGGGGGATGGTGAAGTTCTTGTAGCCATCTATCGAGATTACCTCGCTCTTCAGGGAAATATAGGAGGGCGTCCCTCCTGGAAATGACGCTCGGGTGTTGTTGATGAGAATCAGCGTGACGTTCACCGTCCCCTTAGCTGGATTGAGGTCTGTATCGTATGTGTACAGCTGAACGTTGAGGATACCAGTGCTCAGATCCAGTGAAGCGTATCCATCGAAGCGGACCATTGTGCCGCTCATGCCCAGACTAGTGGAGATCAGGTAGGATAGACCTATGCCCGAGATTATGAATAGGAGCAGAGCTGTCATTGTTGAAGCTCTGAGAAGTGACCTCTTGAAATCATAGAATATTGCTCCCATCTTCACTCCCCTCCCTTCTTGAGCAAGGAGAAGAAGAACTCCTCGAGGCTCCTCTCCTCGTGCCTCAGCTCGATAACGCTGTACCCACTCTCCACGAGGGCCTTCACTATCTCACCCGAGCTGGCTGATGGGGATGATATCGTTGCCAGATCTCCCTGCCTCTCGACCTTCCCATACTTCTCCAGCAACTTCACAGCGCCCTCATCGAATCTGTCGAGCTTCAGCACGATGGAGGGTTTCACGATGTTGAGTATCTCTTCCACCCTGTAAGAGCCTATGATCTTCCCTCTGTGTATGAAAACAACTCTGTCCGCTATGTTCTGAACTTCTCCGAGTATATGGGAGGAGAAGAGGACCGCCTTCCCCTTCTTCTTGAAGTCGAGTGCCATCTCCCTGAAGAATGCTATTCCCTGCGGATCTAGTCCATTGAGAACCTCATCGAATATGAAGTTCGGGGGATCGTTTATCATCGATACCGCGAGAGCGAACCTCTTCTTCATCCCCTGGGAGAAGGCTGAGAGCTTCATCTCGAGGGCATTTCCTAGACCAAACCTCTCGAGCGTTTCCTTCCCAAGTTTCCTCGCCTCTCCGGAGGAGAACCCGTAGTAGCCTGCTAGGTAAACGAAGTAATCTAGAGCCTTGAAGTCGGTCTCAAATATTGGGAGCTCCGGAACCCACCCAACCCTTTCCGAAGCCCTCCTCTTATCCTTTGTGACCGAGAAACCATCGATCGAGACGTCTCCTGAGTCTGGGGGGAGGACACCAACAGCTATCCTTATCGTCGTTGTCTTTCCGGCACCATTCAATCCCACATAGCCAACGATCTCCCCATTGTTGACCCCGAATGAAACGTCATCGAGAGCCCTTTGCTTCCCGAAAGATTTAGACAATTTTTCTATCTCTATCAAGAGCTTCACCGATGTCCTTTTCCCCGCATTAAAAGACGGAGCTTTCAATCGTGAGTAAAATCAACATGTAGAAGAGCAATGACAGGTATATAAAAGGATCTCTCCGTCCATGGTCGAGAGAGAACTCTCTTCGAGAGCAACAATCAGTGCGATAAATTCATATGTAGACTGGTTAAATTAATAATCTCTCTGAGATTTAAGAACTCATAGAAAGGAGTGTGTACCAGTTGTCTTCAACTATAACAGACTGGATCTCTGCTATATCTCAGCTCGCATTCTTAGTCATATTTATGCTCCTATTCCTCGGCTTCAACCAGAAGTTCCAGATATACATTTCTTCGAGGAACATAAAGCTCAAGCTCGGTATACTGGAGAGAATGATGAACGAGTCTCAGAGCAAGACAGTTAGCTATATGAGGAACTTGGGACTGGAGAAGCCAGAACAGGTCGTTGAGAAGGGAATAAACTACTTCACCATAGAGCCAGTCAACATAGAGCCCACGGACATCATAAAGAGGATGGACACCCTCTTCTCCACGAGGGAAGAGAGGCTCGAGGGACTCATAAAGGATGTTCTACCGAACGCTGGGAAGGTGGAGAGGAGCATAGCCTCTACGGCACTGGAGATAAGCGCAGCCCTCACCTTCGTCTATAAGTATGTGAGGCACCTGCTCATAATGGGGCAGAAGACGAACAACTGGATCCTCATAATGCAGCTAGAGATGGTCCTCCCAATGATAATCAAGCAGGCGGAAGCCTACAGCAAAGCCCTCGATGTATTCCTGGACGGAAAGCCCATAGGGGACGGAGCAGGACCTCTCCTCGTCCACAGGATAGTTGGACCCACGGCATCTCCTACGGAAATAGTCAAGGATACCGTGTACTATGAAGCGCAAATAGAGAACAGGAAGGTGTATTTGATAAAGGCGAGCGGACCGGAGAGCAACGTCGGACATCCTGGCTTCGCAGTTGAGGAGCTCCTCAAGAGGCTGAACGAGAGGGGCGAGAAGGTGGGGATGATAGTAACAGTGGATGCTGCGCTGAAGCTCGAGGGCGAGAACACTGGAGAGGTAGCTGAGGGCGCCGGAGCGG
>POCB01000031.1 GCA_002899805.1 Fervidicoccus sp. | reverse complement strand
GAAAGAAGGCAATGTGACCTTCAAAAGAGCGAAGGAAGTCATAGAGAAGATCAGGCAAGAAAGATAAGAGTGGGGTATTACTTTATATAATTATTACTTCATTTTTTCCAAGTAAATTTACTTATATATCTATTTTGTCAATGAAAAATGGGTCGATCCCCATATGGAGAATGAGAGAGATACTATGCTAGATAGGGTTATTCCCGTATTCACGAGGGCGATAGAACCTCAAAAGACTGTTAAGCTGGTCCTGTGGTCCAGCTCTCCAAAGGAAAGAATAATCCTCAAGTTGGCAGAATCTCTCAATCCACTCGGTGCAATGATACTTTACATGAATATCCAACAATCAGGAAAAGCGAATGAGTTCATTTGGATCATCGTATTGAAGTTCAACACTACTCAGGGAGAGTTTCAGGAGGCTTTGGAAAAGTTGCTTCAGTCAATGAAGGAAAATGGGGAAGTAAGCATGTATTATTACAAATTTCCATTGAGCAATGGATATTTCATCGATCATAATATTTTCTCATTGGTAGATCCTGCCGGTAGGAGGGTCGCAATATTCTCTTATGATAATTTAATTGGATTGTTCGTCGTTCCTAGAAAGGAATATGGTAACGCTTCGGGTGCATTTATCGTTCAGAAAATAGGAGAAATGTATGGAAAAACTATCGCGAGAGAACTCAGGCAGGACTGCTATAGCTTCGGAGTGAAGACTTGTTTGGAGATGCTTCATGCTCAGGGAGAATCGAAGGGATTCCTACATCAGAAGTCAATTGAGGTCTTCAAAGACGAAGAGGGGGTTGCACTCAGGGTTTTGTTAGACAGGCTGATTGAGGAGGAAATACTCATGGAAAATGACATAAGAGAGTGCGGTGCCCATCAAAAAGGGGTTTATCTTGGATTTTTCAGCGAAATCCTGGGGGAGAGTATGAGTGAAGATAGAATAGAAGAGATAAGATGCATCTCAAAGGGTGATCCTTTCAGCGTTTTCCTGATAAAGCTCCCACGAAATATCAAGATTTAAGATATAATAATATTCTCGCATCTTGGAATTGTCGAAGATTATCCTTTAATTTGCCGCATTTCTTTTATTATCTTGTAACAGCTTTTCTGATAGGAGCTGAAGGTCAATCAAACGGTGAGGTTATTTGGAAGCGATTGAAGCGATTTCACTACTTTTCGCTCTCATGATAGCAGGTTCTATTTTTAAACTTCGCTTTTCTTCTGAGAGGTGGTTCGCAAGAGCTTCCAAAACTCTCATCGATTTTATCTACTGGATACTTGTCCCCCTCACTTTCATTGAAACCTTCTCAATTAGAGGTATAACGAGCGATCTAGTTCTACCTTTTCTATCCTCGACTATTCTGATAACAGCTGTGTGGATAATCATGAGATTTTTCAGACCTATCTCAGATTCCAGCATAGAGAAAGGTGTATTGCTCAATAGCACAGTCCAGAACAACTTATTCGTGGGTTTTCCCGTTCTATACTCCCTTTTCAAAGATGCACTCATGTCTCTCTATTTTGGGTTCGTAGCCTTTATTTTCGCAATACTACTTCCTGATGTTATGGGGAAAGGAAAATTTTCAATTTCGATCTTTCTGAAGAACCCCGTCATAATTGGAATGGCAATTGGGCTAGCAATCCATTTAACAATTCCAACTCTTTCTAGTGATATTTCATCCGCTCTTTTTTGGGCCCCAACTATTCTATCTTACTTATCCATTTTCGCTACAGGATTGGCTCTTCAAATGAATCTGGAACCGGTGAAGAAAAACAGCAAGGCGTTTCTCATAAACGCAATCTTCAAGTTCATTCTCAATCCATTCGTGAATATTGTTCTTCTCAATTTCTTTCATCTTCCTCCTCTCTATAGGAATGAAGTGATCATTCTCTCTCTCATGCCACCGGCTAGCTTCAACACGGTCATGGCCATGAAATACAACTGGGAACCTGAATTTGTAGCTTCTTCGAGCTTCTTTTTGACTATGGTGAGCTTGGTCCTCGTTATCATAACCTATCATTTGATCTGATTGAAGGTAACTCGATTTTATCATTACAATTTATAATAAATGTGGAATGGGCCTCATTCAAGTTTTTTTAATTTTTATAACCAGTATATTTCATATATATGATAGAGGAGTTGAAAATGTCTTCTCAAGGTTTCATCTCAGAGAACTTTGGAAAGGAAACTTCAGAAAAACAGGGGGAGCTCAATACTGTAATTCTACCAGTAGGAAGCGAAATTATGAAGCGAGGAAAACTCGCTAAAATCGTGATAAAGGCCGATATAGATCTGTTTGAACTTCAAAGGTTGTTCCAGGACATAATAGCAATAAGGGGAAAACCTTTTCTCATTCTGATTCAGCCATCAAGAGAAGGAGGATACTCAATTTTATCATATCTAAGCTTTATTGGAGATGCGAAAGAATTTGAGAGAGCTTTGAAGAAGATCTTGGACGAGCTGAAATCTGAAAAATTATTGGAGAGCTACTACTACATTCTTCCATCTGAAGAAGGTTTCCTATTGGATCACAACGTCTATGCATTGAGCGATATTGGAGGAAGAAAGACAGCGATCTTTTCATATGAAAACCTCGAGGCTCAGTTCATTGCTCCGAGAAAGAGAGCGGGAAATCTGGGGAGCTGGATCATCGAGATAATGGGAGAGAGCTTGGGAGAAATCATCGGAGAAAAGCTCAGAGATGTCTGCTTGAAAAAGGGCTTTAAAACATGCTTGGAAATTCTCCATTCCGCAGGGGAAGAGAGAGGAATGTTGCATTTGAAGAAAATAGATGCGGTAAAGGATGTTCAAGGAGCATTCATTAGGATTTCCCTAGATAGATCGATCGAGGAAGAGATCCTCTTAGAGAAGGGCATTCGTGAGTGTGGAAGACATCAGCTCGGGATCTATAGGGGATTTCTTTCTTCAGTTCTCGGAAGGAAAATTGAAAACAATATGGTTGAAGAGATAAGATGTCTGTCAAAAGGAGAAGGAGAAAGCATATATATAATCAAAGTTCCTCCCGATATTCCTCTTTGAATCTCTCTCCGGAAAATGTCATCGAGCGAGGAATGCAGGGAGATATGCACCCCTTCATATCATTTCAATCCTCTTCCAAGGGCGAGAGTTCGTGTTGAAAACCTGCTGTAGTTCCTGTCGTTTTTTATTATTGTAAAAAAGTTCAAAATAATTGCGAACCTCAATTATTCACAGAAAATTCGATGAATAAAAAGCTATCAGCGGATCTGTTGAACGAATCGATCTACCGAAACGTTGAAATGAATCAGACAGAACACTTCTTCCCAATCTTTGAAGTTCTCTAGCCATAAAAAAAAAGTCTGTGTAAATATGTTTATCAAGATTTTTTAGAAATCGAAACTGGATGAAAATTCAAAGATCGAATACTAGCCTCCTCATTATAGGGTCTGGTATTACGTATGTGTTTCCCTTTCTCTCTATGATCATGGCTTTCTCCAAGTTATCCAGCATCTCGCTTAAGATTTTATTGTTTACATTTAGAGAGCCTTCGAGTTCGCTCCATCTAGCTGGGAGAAGCTTCAAGAGCTTAACATACCTATCTGGATATTTCTTTGTTTCGAGGAATTTTTGGAGCTCTTGAAGGAGGATCTGTTTCCCCTCAAGGTAAACATGCTCTAACGCATCCCTATGCCCAAAGTTCCTAACGCATCTCATGTTACCATAATATGCGAGCCATCCAGGATACCCTCCAAAAGATTCGACGACCTCTTCTATTTCAGAACGAGGTGGATTGATGTTGAATTCCTTAAAACCTTCTTCTAGAAACTCAAAACTCTTTTCCCTCGGAAATGGCTCGAGCTCTATTTTTGCTGGCTCTCTTCCATATAAGGGGCTCTGAGGAGATGGCTCGAGCAACCCTGTGATGATTCCTATCAAAGATCCGGTAAAAATGAGTTTTATATTATAGGTGTCCCATATTTTCTTCAGCAATTTCAACATGTAGTTACTGGGAAGCTCTTGGACTTCATCCAACCCAACGATTTTGCCCTCAAATTTGGAGAAAACGTCCTCAGCCAGCTTTGTCCAATTGACGGTGATAGGCCCTACACTGACTTCTATACCGAGCTTCCTGGCTCGCTTCATCAGCTCTTCAGTGAAGCCTCTCATGCTTTTTATTCCAGAAAGGTTCACATATATACCATCGACTTCGTTGAGAAAAACTTTGAGGAGTGAGGTTTTTCCCATCATTCTTCTCCCAAGGATTGCAACCCACTCGCTTCGAATGAGCCTTCTGAGTTCTTCTAGTTCTTTCTCTCGACCAAAGAGCTCTTCTCTTCTCTCTTTGGGCCTGAGATCGAATAGCATTTTAGTTACCTAGGTAACTAGTTACCTAGGTAACCTTTTATACTTTATCTTCAATACTCAGATTTTAAAGAGAGGCCCGGTACTAGCGTTGAAATTCCTTTTGGACCCAGATCGG
>POCB01000235.1 GCA_002899805.1 Fervidicoccus sp. | reverse complement strand
AAAAGATTTCTTTTTTTATTATTTGTTATTTATTCTTCTTCTACGGGTGCTTGCACTGTTTTTTCTCCTTCGCATGGTCTTCTTATTGTTAGTGTTATCTTGTTGAGTGGTTCTCTGCTGTAGCCGATAACTATTTTTTCTCCGCTGTGGATGTGCTTCTTTATGTAGCCGTTCACTATTGTTGTGTTGAGCGGTGGCTCCATGCCCTCAGGTATCTTTATCATTACTAGAAATGGTTTGCTTGTGTCGCTTGTTATTATTGCCTCGTATCTGTAGTATCCTGATGGTAGCTTGACTCTCTTTACTTCTTCAACGCTTATGTTCTCTAGTGATGTGTTTCTCTTTATCTTTATGCTCCCTATCTCTCTAACCACCTCGTTTGGTGGAGCAAGTATTCTTATGCTTGCTACAGGGTTTCTGCACCAGTCCTTGTTGTTCCAGAACCAGTTAAGCTCTCTTGACCTGAGAACAAGTTGCTTGCTGTAGCCAGGCTCCGAGCCCTGTATCTGGCGGACTCCTGCGAAAACAACATTTATGTACTTATCAGCGTAATCAGGAGACCAGGACACGTCAATTGCCACGTAGTCATCTGGTTCATCTATGTTTAGTGTGTCCTTCAGAAACACGCCGACTACACCACCTTTTCTCTCAACTCTTCTCTCAAGTGATTCATAGACCCTCCTCTCCCTCTCTCTTAGCTCAAGCTCTTGCTTTAGCTCAGGAGGCATCTGCTTCTCAGATCCTGCTTGCCCCATCTCAATCCTTGGCTCAACCCTAGGTGTCTTGACTTCTGGTGGTGTGAACTTGATTGGTTCAGTGTGAGGTGGCTTTGCCTCAACCGGTTTTATCTCGAACACTTTCTCGGGGGTTAATATGCGTGCCATGTAAACTGTTCTTGGCTTAACTTCTTCCCGGATCTGTTCTTGCTCCATTTTTTCACCAAGTAAAAAATTCTTTTTAAAGTATTTATGTTATCTCTACTCTCAGAACTAGTGTAAGTATCTCTCCACCGGTTGGTGGTGCTGTGAAGCTTATGTTCACTGTGATTGATTGATCCGAGACATAGATGCTTATGCTTGATATATTTGTTGATGCATTGATCAGCTGTGCTGACACGGACTTAATGGTTGCGTTCCCAGGAGGTTTGCTGAGATCTACTGCTGTTGATGTGGTCGCTGGCTGAGGAGATGTGTTCACTATATATGTTATGTAGTACTTTGCCTGAGAGATGTTCCATACATAGACGCTTCCCTCAAGGTACAGCAGTGATGTGTTCAGGTACGAAGTGTTTATTAGGGAGATTAATCCTCTGGCGACAATGTTTAGCCTGGTCAATGAGCTGTTCACGATCCTGAGAAAGCTTCTTGCCTCGCCGAGGAGCTCTCCCATTGATGAATTAGCTATGTAGACGGATCCTCCCCAGATCCTTGCTCCACCGACAAACGATGAATTAGCTATGTAGAGGTTCTCTGCATCAACCAGCCCCGTGTATATTGTTGAGTTAGTTGAGTTTATTGTGAGGAACCACCCACCTAAAGTAGCTGATGAGTTGATTATGCTGATGTATGTGTATGGCTCAACTGACTCCACGCTCGCTGATGTATTGATTACTGAGATACTTATGTATCCTAGGGATCTTATCTTAAGAACAGTGTTCACAGCTGTGGTTGCTGATGGGTTAGTGACAAATGTTCCCTCAACAACAACTACTCCTCCCCTGCCTATGTACCCTAGTGCCCCGGTCTCGTCTCCTCTGTAGATTATGTTCCCTGACTTGTCGTATACCACAGCTGTGGTGTTTCCTAACCCAACAATCTTGTAGTCAAATGACTCACCAATGTTCTGGATAACCAGTGAGAACTGTGGCTGCGGGCTTCTGATTAGTGAAAGAACTATTGCCAGGACTACGAGGAGTGCTGTTGCGAGGATCAGTATCTCTCTCTCCCTCATGTATTCACCGTCTAATGCTTCTCTTACGAAAGATATATTTTATTACTTAGGTAATTCATACTATCATTGGTGCAGATGGTTGGTCTCTATTGACCTCGCTCAGCTTGAGAGATATCTTGATGCCAGGGATTTTGTCAGTGCCTTCAAGCTGGTTGTTTCATGGGATAAGAGCGGTGAGCTTGATAAGCCCGAGAACAAGATTGTTGTCGATAGATTAAGCGACTTATTCAGGTTCCTGGACATAGCCTATGTAGCTTCTCGCTCAAGCTCCTCTGAGCTTGGGGCTTATCTAAGTGATACTTCTTCTGGTAAGCCGTTCTATGTGTCTAGAGACTTTGTGTCGAAGTTGCTCACAGCTGTGAGGAGCAAGGATCCCAGGGCTCTTGGGGAGGCTCTGAGAAATATTCCTAGGACCCCGAGCGGTTTCACGGATCTATCTCAGTTCATCTACGCAATGATTTACAGGATCACATCCTCTGAGGCTCCTAAGCTTCTCCGTGTGTGGGATCTTGCCTCGCAGGCATATAATGCGTATGCTAGCGATGACCTGGTTGCTCTGGTAAGTGTTTTTGCGACTGCTGAGAAGGAGGGTCTTCAGAAAGATCTTGAGGATCTCCTCGGGATATCATTTCATAAATTAATCTACTCGATAGTGAACCATGTTCTTTCGAAGGATCCGTCTAAGCTTGGTTTGATCAAGCCTTTGCTGGATGAGAAGAGCAGGAGGATTGTTGAGGTCTATGAGAAGCTTGTTGATGTGGTGAGACTGGTTAATGAGAGCAGGTTTAAGGAGGCTTATTCACTGGCGAAGGGTCTTGAGGGTGAGGAGAGTGTTCTGAAGGAGATTGGTGTTGATCTGCGGGATGTTAAGAGGTACGTGATTAGTGGATACTTCACTTATTTGGCTAAGCAGAGGAATGTCTCTCTCGACAGCATGGATCTTGCTACGCTGAATGATTTGATTAAGCAGGTTTCTATGGATCTGGGTGCCTCAATTGATGAGGTGTCTGAGGCGGTTGCTGTTGATAAGAGCTTGGCTGATCTCTACCTGAAGTACAGGGATCTCGTGGATCTCTTGGTAAACGCTGATAAAGAGGATCCGGAGAAGATCATTGATAAATTCTCTGAGTATGTGAGGAGATATGGTGATGCTGTATACACGGAGCTATCTAAGTTGTTTAGGGATGTGTCGCCTGAGAAGCTTAAGATTATTGTTGCTGGCATCGAGAACAACTACTTGGTTAAGGCTTCTGATGTTGTTTCTAGAGCGGTTGAGTACGCTGGCTCAAGACCTCTTCCTCTATCAGCTTCTCTGAAGGTGATTGTTGATGCCTTCGATAGGAGGGATAGCAAAGCTATTGTCTCCGAGGTCAATAGATACGCTGGCTCACCTATTGAGAGCAATCTCAGGTCCATTGTTGCTTCTCTCTCGATGAAGAGATTTTCTGAGAACCCCTTTGATGCCGGGCTTGTGTCATTTGTAGCTGGTCTCATGGGTGAACTAGGTGTAAAGGAGCTCCATGACTACCTGAGTATGTATCTGGTTCACATAGATCTGTTAAGAGCCGTTAGTGAGAGGAGGTTTATTGATGCACTAAGCATCTATCTCTCCTACGACAGGTCTAAGATAGATTCTCTCAAAGCTGTTCTCTCCAGGATATCTGGTAAGTCAGGTGATGAGGCTCTAAAAGATTTTCTTGCTGGGGTAGAGCTCGGGTACTTGGCTGAGCAACTGAGCGGTGCCAGAGACTGGAGAGATGTTGCTAAGATACTGAGCGACTATGTATCTAAGTTCAGTGTCCCCGAGGGAGTCTCCAAGGACATTGTAAGTATCTTGAGAGATACTCTGCCCCTAGCCACGTCTCTCGCTGGTCTAGAGTCTCTTGTCAATGGATTCAAGACTTCTGGGAGAATTGACTTCGGTGCCTTATCTGACTACATTGACAAGAAGATACCGAAGAATCTTGCTTCGTCAGCAGTTGCCTGGTCAATTTATGAGCTCGGTGGCGTGATCAGGTACGAGGATGCTCCTAAGCTTATTGAGTTCTTGACTAAGTATGGTTTTGAGGAGAGAGACGCCTTCAGATTCGTTCTCGCACTAGATGCTCCTGAGATAAATAAGTTCATTATTGATAGAGTAATCAATGAATTGACCAGGGCTTGGGAGGAGGCTTTCTCGTCTAAGAGCCCTGAGAAGCTTAGAGCCTTGGTTGATGCATACGGCGAGGTTCTTGGCTCACTAAGCTACAGCGATAAGATTGCTGGGAAAGATGTCTCTGTTAATCTTGGTGAGGCTCCTCAGCTCTTCGAGACATACATCAAGTATGCTCCTGTGGTCAATGACGCCAGAGACAAGATCAATACTGTGCTCAGCGAGGAGCAGGACTTCATAGAGGCTTTCAAAACAAGTGGTGGCAAGCCTCTTGACGAGGTGATGGCTTCTCTGAAGCTAACTGATATTAACCACGATGCTCTCAAGGGAAACATATCCACAGCTGTGAGCGACGAGAACTTCCTGAAGCT
>POCB01000084.1 GCA_002899805.1 Fervidicoccus sp. | reverse complement strand
GCCCTTTTAGACCTTCGGACGTTAGAACTACGTCTCCTGCTTCCTTAGCTATATATGTTGCCCTTCCTAAGCTATACCGAGAAAAGCAGAGCCGAGAGCAATCGCATCGTTTACCCCATCTCCTATGAAGACAACCTTTTCACCTTTTTCTTGAAGTTCCTTTATAATATCGCCCTTATCCTCTGGTCTGAGATCAGAATAGTAAAAATCGGCACCAATGATCTCTGCTGTCCTTCTCACATTGCTTTCCAAATCACCACTAGCGATGGCAATTTTCAAACCTTTCTTTTTTAGGAAGTCCACAACTTCTTTAACTTCGCTTCTAATTTCATCCCTCACTTCCATGATGCCGACTGATTTCCCGTTTGCTGCTAGCATGATTGGAGTTCCCCCATCTTTTCCTATTCCTTCTATAATGTTCTTCGCTTCTTCACTAACTAGCACTTCGAGCCTCCGCATTAACTCTATATTGCCTATAGCAATGAAATTTCCACTTACTTCCCCAATTACACCCAAACCGGGAAAGCTCTCATAAGAAGAGATTTGGAGTTCTCTTTTAGTCTTACTATTCTCACAGAACCTAATCATTGCCTTAGCGAGAACGTGTTCGCTCCTCGTTTCTAGAACGCATGCATGTTCCAGAAAATCCTCCTTTCCTATTCTAATATAACGAACAATTTCTGGTTCCCCTCGAGTAATTGTTCCAGTTTTATCAAATATCGTCACTGTCGCTGAAGTGATTCTCTCGAAAGCATCTCCTTTCCTCACCACTATTCCATTTTTGGCAGAGTTAAGGACTCCTAGAGAGACCACCAATGGGATAGCTATTCCGAGAGGGCATGGGCAGGTGACTGCTAAGATAGAAGCGGCAAACATAACTGAGAGAGCTATGTTGCCAGTGTAGAAATACCAAATAGAGAGAGCGAATAATGCTATAATGATCACTACCCATGTGAGTAATCCGACAATCCTGTCGGCTATTTTTTGAAACTCTGGTTTATGCAACTGGGTTTCTCTAGCGCTTTCCGCTATGTGATAAATTGAAGTATCCTTTCCAACTCTGGTTGCTCTGACCTTGAAGTACCCCGAAACCAGGATAGTGCCTGCTAGAACTTGATCTCTATTTTTCTCAGATTTATAAACAGGATTTGGTTCACCTGTGAAGGTTGACTCATCTACGTATCCAGAGCCTTCTATAACGATTCCATCTACCGGTATCTTATCTCCAGCTTTGATTTCAACTATGTCATTTGGCCTAACTTCTCCTGCTGTTACTTCGAGCACCCGTCCATCCTCAACTATTCTCGCCTTCATGGAGAGGACACTTTCTAATTGGGACAAGTACTTAATTGCTCTCACTCTGAGTCTTTCCTCAAGGTATTTCCCTATTCCGACAAAGCCCAAAACACCAGCAGAAGCTTCGAAAAATGAAGCAGCATCAACATTGATATTGACTTTTGATAAAGTGAATGAATTAAATGAAAATATGATGCCGAAAATAAATGAAAGTGAAGAGGAAAGCGCTATGAGGCTGTCCATCCCCGGAGCGCCGCTTATAAGAGTCTTGAAACCTCTCTTTATTATATCATATGAAAGCGATAAAACGATCAAAGATAGAATGAGTAGCCCATATACGTTTACGCTCCAAGTGTGAAAGAAGGATCCAAGCATGGAATAAGTTAAAGTTCCAGTACCAACTATAAAGGCAGAAAGCCTTCTTATTAAAAGGGTTCTTTCCCGTTTTTCCTTTATACTAGTTTCAGAGACTTCGGAGAACTCTAAACCGAGCTTCTTAAGTTCAGAGAACAGCTGTTCCTTGCTGATCTCAAGAGGATTCAAAAGTATCCTGACATTATTTGTTATTGATGAGCCTTCAGAATTTATCACTCCTGGTACTTTGTTTATTTTTCTCAAGAGGGATTCCAACCCTCTTTCATTAGAGTAAATCCTTAGCTCTACTACCTCTTTCTCTATATCATACCCTGCTTTTCTTATTGCTTCATATATGTTACTGAGTACTGCTTCATTTTCGTCATATTCGATTACAGCCTCCCCGGTGGAGGGGTCTGCTTCGAGTTTTTTGAATCCGCTAACTTTCGCGAGTCTCTGGTTGATAGAATAAACACATGTAGGACAGTCTACACCAATAATTTTCATCTTAACTCTAGTCATCTATCACCACGAATTTTTAACCTGTAACTTTTTAAGAAGGCATGCCTGTAGGACCATGCTCTATGTAAAAGTCAGGTTCTTTTTCAAAAGCTTTCCTACAGTGGTCACTGCAGAAATAATATATTTTTCCCTTGTGAATCACCTTGAACTTTGCTTTCGATTTATCTACTCTCATTCCACATACAGGGTCTATGGCTTCTGATATAGAGCTTCCGATTATACATGAAAATATGAAGGTTTAAATTGTTCGTATATATCCAAGCGAGCGATCCTCTCATGTGGTTTTGAATACAAACTTCGTGCTACCCTATATTTCTGCTAATTGTTTATTCTTGAACGTCTATGTGGCTAGTACAAAAAATTTAGTTGGAGATTTGAAAATTCATTCATTTTTTCTTCTCCATTTTTCTCATGCATGCTCCTAGGTTCTTTGCTAGCTCAAGCAAATAACCTAGCCCCTTCTGGATATCAGGATCTCCGAGCGCTCCCATTAAACTGAGTAAACCTCCTCTGGGTTTGGCTTCGGATGGGGATGTAGACGCCAAACCATTCAGTAAACAGAAAGAAGCATCCTCGGTGTTGAGTTTCAGTTTTTCGATCTTTTCTCCTTCCAGTCTCCTAGCAGCTTCAAGGAAGGCACCTAATAGTACCCCTAGCCTCAGGAGGCTAGTGTCAGCCTGAATACCAGCCATTGCTTCGTCGGGAGATGAGAGTGCCTCTTTGAGCATCCCCAATATTCCTGACTTCTTGAGCTGAACTGCTACCTCCATAAAATCCTTCAGAGCTTGAATTTCAGCTTCATCAAACCTTTCTTCCATTTAAATTCACCTCTCTAAATCCTAAGCTTATCGAGCCATCCTTGATAGAAGGCTCTCTTAATAATCTTCATGACGAAGTTTTCAGCCATGTTATAACAATTCCTCCAGGTGTACTCCTGACCGTTGAATTCTACTTCACAGACTCCCAAAAACCCCTTGTCTCCACTGTAAGCTACACATGCGACTGAGTGAACTTCGGTGGGTTCTCCTACCCCATAGAGCTCATGAAGCAATATAGAGAGAGCCTTAAGGGTTGCAGTATCAACGAAGACACCAGCGGTTCCCAATCCTGTCGGTGGCATTGAGTGTTCTCCAGTAAGGAAAATATCATCATATTCTGGGTGTCTGAAGTCAGAGGGTCTAGCTTTGACGAACCTCTTGTCCTGCTCATATAGGAACTGCGGATCGTTTAAAGGATCGGGTGGTCTCGGCATCGGTACTTTAATCAATAAATCATATGTCTCCTCGAAATGCTTGGTTATCACCGCCTTCCTATCGTGAGTCTCTTCTTCCTCCTTCATTGAAACTGTTCTGCTACTATCATCTATCTTTTCTATTCCGTCGTGTCTCTTTATTTCTATGTTATATTTCTCGAAGTACTTGTGCCACAGCTTCCCTATGTCCTTTCCTAGAGCCCATGAGATATCACCGACGTCTGGCATCTTTGGGCTCAATATTACTATCTTGCTCTTGATACCCTTTGTATGCAATATGTGACCAAGCGCGGTAGCAAACTCCATTGGATATATACCGCACCTGAAGGGGACCTCTGGTACTGCTATGACGATCTTCCCTCCCTTGAAGTTTCTGAGAGTCTTGTTCAATTCCACCGCAGCTTGAGGATCATAGTTATGATAGCCAGCCTTATCGTAACCTGGTATACCCTCCCATCCATTTCTCAGCCCAAGTGTGACAAATAGGTAGTCGTAGCTAATACTCTCGCCATCACTAAGCAGAATTTTCCTCTCTGCTGGTTCTATTTTCTTCGCTTCTTTCACTATTACGCTGGCTCCGTATTTTTCGAGGTTTCTGATAGGTGCCCTAGTTTTTTCTATGGGAAGACCATCTAAGGCTACATCGGCCCATAGAGGAGGCATATAAGTCCATTCGTCTTTGTTGACTACAGTAATATCCATATCTAATCCATGCTTTCTTTTCGCCTCTGCGAAGTTTATCGCAGCGATGGTTCCAGCCGCCCCTCCTCCGAGAATAACTATCTTTTTACCCATATCGAACACCGCATGGAGTATTTATTTTTATTTATTCTTAATGAATGTTTCTGTTCTTCTCTTCTAAATTAGAGTAGTAAAAGGCTCTAGTACTTTGGGCTAATTACTTAGGCTTTTTGATGAAGCGAATTTGAAGTACGTCTAGATATATTTTCAATGAGTATAAGATCTTTTAAGTTGTTCTTTTTTCAAGGAGATTGATAAAAAAACATTTGGTTAAAAGAAATATTATGCGACATTAGCTAAATGTCCGGAACAGAGGAGGTAA
>POCB01000015.1 GCA_002899805.1 Fervidicoccus sp. | reverse complement strand
TAGGGATCCTCTCATCTCCCTCTCCAGTCTCCAGGAGAGGAGCTAAGCCGGGTGAGAGCGTCTACACCACGATGCTGAACGGATACGGGAAGCCGGGTCTCCTATACAAGTTCTATGTCGAGGGAGCTTGGCAGAAAGTTTCCCCGAAGCTGCTCAAGTTCAGGCCAAGGGCAGTAATGAGATTTCCAGAGCTACTCTCATCTCTGAAGGTGAGCTCCTCGATGGACTCGAGCGACGGACTTGTGAAGACGCTCAAGGCTATGGCCGAGGGGAGCAAGGTATCAATAGAGCTGGAGAAGTTGCCCGTAACGAAGCAAACGAGGAAGATATTGAGGATGCATGGTGTAGACGTGGAGCATGCGGTGCTTTTTGGAGGGGAGGAGTACGAAGTTGTTTTCACAAGCAGCGAGGATGAGAACGAGGTGATGGGCTCATGCGGGGAGAAGGGGATCAGGTGCATGAAGATAGGGAAGGTTCTCAGGGGGAGAGGGAAGGTATACTTCAGGGGAAAGGAGCTGGTGGGGGGATGGGATCAGTTCAGAGGTCACGAATCTCCTTGAGCCAATTCGCCTTCCAGGCAAAGCCTCCGGTGTGAAAAAATGAAGATGAAGGCGATATTCGCAGATCTCTTCAAGCCGATCCAAACTGCTTTCCTAGTGCTCTCGGGGCTCATAAGCTACACCGTTTCTTCCGGTGGCTCTCTCGATTGGAGAGTTCTCTTAATGCTGACTTTTTCTCTGTACTTCACTATTTCTGGGACGACGGGGCTCAACATGTACTTGGACAGGGACATCGATTCCATGATGGAGAGGACGAAGAAGAGAGCATTACCCTCGAGAAAGCTGAATGAGGGGGATGCAGTATACGCTTCAGCGCTCTTCCTCTCCATAGGGCTATTGCTCTCTGCATCAATAAACTGGGGCGTCTTCATCGCGGGTCTCCTTGGAGCGATTGTAGACTTAGCGATCTATACGAAGATGCTCAAGAGGAGGACCCCCCTCAACGTCATTTTCGGGAGCATAGCTGGGGGAATGCCCGCGCTTGGGGGTTGGCTCGCACACCCCAGCTCCCCCATAATAGGAGGGATCCTCATAGCCTCTCTAGTTGCCCTATGGTCTCTGAACCACATATGGTTCATAGCCTCATACTATTCGGAGGACTACATAAGGGCCAGAGTCCCCATGCTCCCCGTAGTTGCGGGTAGGAATGCCACTGGGAATGCTTCTGGAGCCGTAGTTCTTGCGATGATCATCATTGTGACATCGATGTGGATGGTGGGGATCCTGAGGTTCTGGGCTCTCATCATTCTCTATGCATATATGGCATACATGCTCTTCCTTCAGTTCAAATATATGAGAAGTGGGGAGAGAGCCATTGCGAAGCGGATATTCAGGGGATACACAGCCTTCCTTGGAATAGCATAGCTATGGTGCTCATGCTCCTAAGTGCTCTGCTCTGAGAAAGAATTGAATTTAAAAAAAAGTTTTGAGTAGAATGCTACTGCTTCCTGTAGTACTTCGCCGCATCCATCACGGCATCTATTATCTGCTTGTAGCCAGTGCACCTGCACAGTATGCCGCTGAGGAACTCCTTGACCTCTTCCCTAGTTGGGTTCGGGTTCTTCTGCAGGAAGTAGTGTGTTGCCACGACGAAGGCTGGAGTGCAGAAGCCGCACTGGAAGGCTCCATGCTCTATGAACGCCTTCTGCACGGGCGCTAGCTCTCCGTCTCTGCTTATCCCTGCGGCTGTCACAACTTCCCCTCCATCTGCCTCCACTCCGAGCACCATGCATGATTTCACTGGTCTCCCGTTGAAGAGCACCGTGCAGAGGCCGCATTCGCCCTTCCAGCACGCAGCCTTCACACTCATCTCGCCGAGCCTATCTCTCAGGACTTCGAGCAAGGTCTCGTTGTCTTCCACTTCTACAGTCCTCATCCTTCCGTTCAACTTTAATGTGATCGTTCTTGCCATCTCACATCACCTCGAGCGTTTTGAAAGCCTTTATGATTAGAACCTTGATCAGGTGCTTTCTGAACTCAGCGCTCGCATAGGGATCCTCTATGACATCTAGGCTGTTGGCCAGCTTCTCTGCTTCTTGCTCCAGGACATCGTCGATTCTCTCTGCCTTCTTGAGATTCTCCTCGAACTCCCTCGCCCTATACGGGAGCTGAGTCGCTGCTGTCACAACTAACCTCACGTCCCTCTTCCCCGGAGACCCTGCATTGGAGAGGAGCGCGGATAGGTTGACTATACCATACTCTGTCCTGGACTGGAGCTTTATATACGTCGATTTGCTCCCTGCAGGTGGCTCCTTGAATAGGATCTCGGTCACTATTTCTCCGGGAGAGAGCTGCGTCATGGTTGGTCCCAGCACCAGTCCATCAACTGGCAACCACCTCTCGCCATCTAGGCTCACTGCGTGGACTTCCGCATCGAATAGGACTGCTGGGCCTGGTATGTCGACGTATGGGAGTCCTTCCAATATGTTCCCGACTATAGTTCCCCTGTTCCTCAGTATGGCATCTGCCATGTGCGATGCTGCCTCGTAGAGCGCTCTGAACTTTTCCCTAACTTCTGGGTTCTTCTCGAAGAACTCCAGGAGCTCATTCCCGGTCACTGTTGCCCCTATTAGGAGCCCCTTGCCTGGGACGTATTCTATCTTCTTCAGTTCTCCTATGCCCTTTATATCGACGATGTACTGAGCTTCCACGAGCCTCTCCCTCATGAAGCCTATGAGCCCAACTCCTCCGTTCATTACTTTTGCTGCATCTCCGTTCTCCTTCAAGAGCTTCAGAGCTTCCTCCAAGCTCTTCGGCCTCACATACTTGAACTCTGGAAGTGTTGTGTAAGGTGCGGACATCTCACTTCACCCCCTCCACTCCTTGAGAGCTTTCATCGCCTTCTCGATGAGGTCGGGTCTCTGCTGCCTTATCGCCTTCCATACCCTCTCATTGGTTATCGGGAGCTCGGTTATCTCGACTCCTGTCGCTCTTTGAATAGCGTTGGCAATCGCAGGTATCACGGCTATCATCACGTTCTCCGAGAAGCCCCTCGCTCCCAATGGAGCGTTGGCCTGGGGCGTCTCCAGGAACTTCACCCTTATGTCGTCTGGAACGTCCTTGGCTCTGGCTATGTAGTAGAAGCTGAAGTTGGGGTTAGCAACTCCGCCGGTGTCATCGAATATTATCTCCTCGAAGAGGGCCCTGCTCATACCCATGACGAGCCCTCCAATTGCCTGTCCAGTCGCAGTTAAGGGATTGATCACCCTTCCAAGGTCGTAGACTTGGGTGGCCTTGAGGACTTTGATCTCACCCGTCAGGAGATCCAGTTCTACCTCGACGGCAGTTGAACCAAATGTGTAGAAGACCGTGACGTGTCCGGGCTCCGGATGCCCAGTCTCAGCGTTCATTGGAAGTGCCTGTCCTGTATCGGGATCCAAGTAGCTCAGAGTCGGGAAGTGCTTGCCCCTCCCTATGATGGGCCCTCCGTATACTTGTCCGTTCGCAAATGTGTAGCCCATCACCACCTCGGACAGAGGTACAGATACCCAGGGCTCTCCCTTGACGAAGACCTTTCCGTCAGCTATCTCGAGCTCGTCGGGCTTCACCTTCAATACTTTGCTGGCGACATCGAGGATCTGCTTCTTGGCATCTTCAGCAGCTTCGAGCAGGGCCTGACCTACAGTGAATAGGCTCCTGCTCCCAACTGTTTGCCATGTGTATGGGTTCCACTCGGTGCTGTTCATCCAGGAGAGGTGGACTTTTTCCAATGGGAGGTCGAAGTACTCAGCAACGAGCATCCTTAAAGCATTGACTGTTCCCTGCCCGAAGTTTCCGGTTGCCACGAGCACATCTACGCTCGCATCCTCGTTGAACTTTATCACCGCGGCATCAACTGCATTGGGCGGCTGGCTCGGCCCCTTCAGGCTAACAGCTATTCCCTTCGCCCTTATCTTCCAGGGCTCCTTTGGCTGCTCAGGCTCCTTATCCCACTCTATCAGCTCGGCTGAGGTCTTCATTACTCCAAGAAGATCTCCCTGATCCGCTCTCATTGGTGTACCATATCCTGTGGTAGACGTTGGATCTCCCATCCTGAGGAAGTTCTTGCTCCTAATCTCGAGAGGGTCGAGTCCCAGTTCCTTCGCTCCTATATCCATCATCCTCTCGAGGACCCAGTGGGTCTCAGGATAGCCGAAGCCCCTGATGGCAGTGGTGGGGGCCTTGTTCGTATATGCAGTGATGCTCTCGCAGTATGCGTTGGGCATATCGTAGACTCCCGTGCACGCATATCCTGCAGTCCTCGCGACGTTCACGGCGTAATCAGCAAATGCACCTCCATCGAACAGGAACCTGACTGAATATGCTACTATTCTCCCATCTTTCCTGAAGCCCATCTTAGCTTTAGCCCTGTAGCCAGCGACTATCGGCATGCTCTTCATCTGCTCGGCCCTGCTCATGGAAAGCTTGACAGGCTTGTATCCGGCCTTCTTGGAGAGC
>POCB01000210.1 GCA_002899805.1 Fervidicoccus sp. | reverse complement strand
CGGCGCCGCCCATAGTTATCGATGACTTATGGGAGCTCCTTCAGTATCACGTTACGACTTACATTGATAATGAAGTTCCGGGGATACCTCCAGCGAAGCATAGAACAGGTAGAGCCTTGAAGACGCTCGCCCAGAGATTAAAAGGCAAAGAGGGAAGATTCAGAGGATACCTTTCCGGGAAGAGGGTCGACTTTTCATCTAGAACAGTTATTTCGCCTGATCCGAATATAAGCATAAACGAGGTAGGAGTTCCAGAAGAAGCGGCTAAGATACTTACAGTTCCTGTAAGAGTAACCCCATGGAATATTGAGGAATTGAGGAACTATGTTATCAATGGTCCTTATAAATGGCCTGGTGCCAACTATATAATTAGACCGGATGGAAAGAGAATCGATCTCAGGTATTACAAGGATAGAAAGGCACTTGCGAGTTCTCTAACTCCTGGATATATTGTCGAAAGGCACCTCATAGATGGGGACATTGCTCTCTTCAACAGGCAGCCAAGCCTGCACAGAATGAGTATAATGGCTCACATAGTCAAAGTCCTTCCAGGGAGAACCTTCAGACTGAATTTACTTGTATGTCCACCTTACAACGCTGACTTCGATGGGGATGAAATGAACCTCCACATACCTCAGACAGAAGAAGCTAGAGCAGAAGCGAGAGAGCTGATGCTTGTTCAGAAGCACATCCTCTCTCCAAGATATGGAGGACCTATAATAGGAGGTCTTCAAGATTACATAAGCGGTGGATATCTACTTACTAGCAAGGCAACTTTACTCACGGAGGATGACGTTATAGACCTCCTTGGTGTTACTGGGTATGTTGGGGATATTCCAGAACCCGCCTTCTACAGCCCAAAGAAGCTATGGACTGGCAAGCAATTGGTTTCGTTATTTCTACCAAAAGACTTCACATTGAAAATGAAGGCTTCTGTTAATGCTGGCAGACTCAAATGCGAAGACGATGATTGTTTGCATGATTCCTATATAGTTATAAAGAGAGGAAAACTTTTGACCGGAGTCATAGATAAGAAGAGCATAGGTTCACAACAACCAGAAAGCCTCTATCATTGGATAGTGAAGGAATATGGGGCTGATTTCGCAAGAGAACTTGCTGATAAAATGTTCAAGATGTTCATAAGGTACATTGAGAAATATGGCTTCACGATGAGCCTGGACGATGTAGACATACCGCCTGAAGCACAAAGAGAGATCAGAAAAATTCTGAAAAAGGCAGAAGAAGATGTTCAAAGACTAATTGAACAAGCAGGCAGGAGGGAGCTGGAACCTTTGCCAGGGAGAACGATAGAAGAAACATTGGAGACAAAGATAATGGAGAGGCTGAGCAAAGCAAGGGATGATGCAGGTGAAATCGCTGCCAATTACCTGGACATATTCAATAACGCTTTCATTATGGCCAGGACTGGAGCAAGAGGGAACATTCTCAACTTGACCCAAATGAGCGCAGCATTGGGTCAACAGTCCATAAGAGGTGAAAGGATAAATAGAGGTTACAGGAATAGACCTCTTCCTCATTTTAAGGAAGGAGATCTTTCGCCCTTCTCAAGAGGATTCATATATAACAGCTTCAGGTCGGGACTCAATCCAATAGAGCTATTCTATCATGCAGCTGGTGGGAGAGAAGGCCTTGTTGACACAGCTGTAAGGACCAGCCAAAGCGGGTATATGCAGAGGAGACTAATTAATGCTCTCTTAGATGTGAGGCTAGAATATGATAGCTCAGCAAGGTTACCGGATGGGACGGTTGTTCAATTCACATATGGCAATGACAAAGTGGATCCAGCTAAGAGCGATCACGGAAAGGCGGTCAATATTGATAGAATAATTGAGAGAGTAGTTGGGTGGAGGGAATGAGCATGAACACAGACATTATTGAGAAGATAAACGAGAGATCAAAGGGGATTCTCCCCGAAAGGATTGTAAAGGAATTGGCAGAGAAATTGAAAGGAAAAAATGTAACAGAGGAAGAATTTAATAAAATCATTGATTTGACAATCGAAACATATCTGAACAGTCTAGTTGAACCAGGAGAACCAATTGGGACCGTCACCGCACAGAGTATTGGTGAACCGGGTACACAGATGACATTGAGGACATTCCACTATGCAGGAGTGAGGGAGCTGAACGTAACTCTTGGTCTTCCCAGACTCATTGAGATCGTTGACGCGAGAAAAGTCCCTTCAACTCCAATGATGGAAGTTTACCTTGATGAAGAACACAGATATGATAGAGAGAAAGCTAAAGAAGTTGCTAGGAAAATAGAGTTTACGAAAGTTGAAAATGTCGCGAGCCTGGTAGAAGCAGATCTCTTCTCTGGAAGTATCATAGTAGAGCTGGATCCTGAAATGCTTGCCGACAAGGGGTTAACGGTCAAAGAGGTCTACAGTGCATTAAAGAAGCTGAACATAGGTGAGGTTGATATAACCGGCGATTACAGCATTGAAATCAAATTGAAAGAGAGCGGAGACCTCTCTTATATTTCTAAAAAGAGAGAGAGAGTGCTCAACACTAAGTTAAAGGGGATAACAGGTATAAAGAGAGTTATTATACAGTCTCGAAGAGATCCGGGAGGAAAGGAAGAATTTGTCATTATAACCGATGGCTCAAATCTCGCCCAAGTTCTTAAAGTGCCTGGTGTAGATCCAAAGAGGACAAGGACTAATAGCGTCTACGAGACCGAGAAAGTCCTTGGTATAGAAGCAGCCAGGAAGGTAATCATTGATGAAATCATGAACGTTCTGAGGGAGCAGGGTCTCGATGTAGATATAAGACATGTGCTTCTCGTGGCCGATATAATGACGCAAACTGGTAGAGTCAGGCAGATCGGTAGGCACGGAGTTTCAGGGGAAAAAACCAGCTTTCTATCGAAAGCTGCTTTTGAGATGACAACGAAACATTTATTTGAGGCATCTACACAGGGGAAGACCGATGAGCTTAAAGGTGTTACTGAAAACGTAATAATTGGACAAATAATTCCTGTGGGCACAGGTATGGTTGAGCTTTACATCACTGCTCCCGGAAAAACATCTGCTAAAAGCGAGAGGGTGAGTGGGAATGACTAACCTCGAAACCGAATTGAAAAACGCTCTTAAAACTGGAAAGGTTATTCTTGGTTCGAAGGAATCTATATCTGTATTGAAACACGGAAAAGCTAAAATGGTCATAGTAGCAACCAATGCGGAGCCGTCAACAAGGAAAGATGTAGAATATTACGCAAAGCTTTCTAACATACCGATCTATGTGTTTGAAGGAACCTCTGTTGATTTAGGAGCAATATTAGGTAAACCTTTCCCGATACAAGTTATTGCTGTAGTTGACCCTGGAGAATCTAAGGTAATAGAACTCGTTGAGAACTGACGGTGAAAATCTACATGCCGGAGATTAGACTAACGCCGGAAGAGCTACGATATATCGCCTTGTTTCAGGATGTAACCGGTGCAGTGGTAAAGGATTGCATTATAGACAATGAGAACAACATGATAATATTCATAGTCAGAAAAGGTGACGTTGGTGCAGCTATTGGAAAAGGAGGAAGCAACATAAAAAAACTCAGAAAAATCTTTGGAAAGGACATTGAAATAGTGGAAGACGGCTCATCAATTGAAGAACTAGCAAAAAACGCGGTTGCTCCAGCAAGAGTCAAAGGGATTAAAGTAATAGAAGGTCCAAATAAGAAGGTCGTGTACATTTCTGTCGAACCGAGCGATAAAGGAATAGCAATAGGCAAGAATGGTAAAAACGTAACGAGAGCTAAATTAATTTTGAAGAGATATTTTGATATTACAAACGTAGTGATAGTGTAGTACTCAGAGGAAATTAATAAAAACCGTTAAAAGGAAGTTATGAAGGGATAATCGAGGTGCAAAGCTTGCCAGGAAAGAAATCTCCGCTCGGTTTATATGCAGCGAGGACGTTGAGAAGAAAGAGGCTCAGATTTAAGTGGAGCCAAAGAGAGTTCAAAAGAAGAATGCTCGATTTGAAAAGGAAAACCGATCCTCTCGAAGGAGCACCGAGAGCTAGAGGTATAGTTCTCGAAAAAGTTGGTGTTGAATCCAGACAACCAAATTCAGCTGTTAGAAAATGCGTTAGAGTTCAGCTAGTTAAAAACGGGAAGGTTGTTACCGCTTTCGTTCCAGGAGATGGAGGTCTGAACTTCATAGATGAGCACGATGAAGTTATAATTGAAGGTATAGGAGGACCAAAAGGAAAATCAATGGGAGACATACCAGGTGTCAGGTACAAAGTAGTAATGGTCAATGGAGTATCTTTGGATGCTCTAATAAAAGGGAAAAAACAGAAACCAGTTAGGTGAAAATCTCCTCCTCTTCCCTCTTAAGTTTCAACTATTTATACGCTATTTCTTCTCTGACCTTCTACTCACCCTGAAGTGCGAGGGCTCCCATAGGGTGGTTCACCGGTTTGTGTTTTGCCGCCCTCATTTTCACCGCTTCATCGCTGGCGGGAATTGCCCACCCCGCT
>POCB01000053.1 GCA_002899805.1 Fervidicoccus sp. | reverse complement strand
CGGCGCCCTATCCTGGCTAGGCTACGGGCCCTTTTTATTCAATAATTCTCTCCCAAGGTTTTTAATGTTTATTTCGAAGATCCTGAGAGGTGGCTTCAAAAATTGGAAATGTAAATAATATACGACATATCTACAATGTTTTTTCCAAACTTGCCTTCTTTTAATAGAAAATGCCTGGGGATATCTAAGATCTTCTCTGAGTTCTTTGCTATAAAAACATCGCTAGTTGCCACTATATGGCCCATTTTCGAAAGTTTTATGAGTTCTGAGTCCGAAGAATTTACCAAAAGAATTTCTGTATGGATTTTTTCCGACAACATGTTTCTAGCTTCTGTTAGCCTTTCCGCGCTATGAGAAATTTGCTTGTCCGCAACAAAGATTACTTTTCTTGGTCTATGAGAGGTTATGAGTTCATTCATTTTTTTCATAGCCTCGCTTAGAACGGGAGGTTCTTTCTTTGATCTTCCAAAAACACTTGCGAGGTCTCTAATTAGACCATCAGTACATCTGAAAATCGAGTACCCTTCTAACGCCTCTGAAATCGTTATAATTACATTGTAAAAATCTATTGCGAGATCCGTTCCATCTATTTCTTCGATTCTAATTATTTTTCTTAATATCTCCCTGCTGTCTTTTTCAGAAGAAATACACCTTAAAAACAGATTCTTTTCGGATGAAGTAAGCTGATATTTTGTCTCAACGGCAGAAATCGCGTGTTGTGTAGCAAGACCCATGTCCAGAAGAAACTTATATAGCCTAGCAGCGCTTGCTAGAATAGTGAGTTCTTCTTTTCCTCCAATAACTTCCAAACTTCCTCTGCCCTCGGTCTTTGCTCAGTTCTCAAGAAGGCATGGTCTCTTCTACCTCCACCTTTTCCACCGTAGTTCAGCCTCAGCAAGTCCAATATCCGCATGGCGTTCAAAGATTCTGTTGCTTCCTTCCCTAAACTTATTTCTATCCTATTATCTTTTCCTATAAAGATGATTGCTGCTTCTGGATTTCTGTCAACTATTTCTTTGAGTACTTCAGTGGTGCCGGCAGCATCACCTACTTGATCTTCAAACACTATGAGTTTTGCTTTTCCCACTAGCATTGCTTTGGAATTCAACAATTCAACCAAATATGATACGAGCATTTTTCTATAAGCTATTATCACTTCCTTCATTTGTGCGAATTCTTCGGCTAAGACCTTAGCCCTTTCCCTGATTTGTGAGGGTTTTGTATTGAGGATTTTAGCTATATCTTCAAGGACTCCCTGAAGTTCTCCAGCATATTCAGCCAGCCTTGTTCCCGCTACATACTCAAATCTTATCACACCATCCTGCAATTTGGAAACGTTCGTTATTTTGATCCCTCCAACTTCGGAGGTATTGGAAAGATGGGTTCCAAAGCAAGCTTCAGCATCAACTCCCGGAATTTCAACTATTCTTATAACCCTTTGCATAGGTACTCCTCCTTGATAGATAGAGAAACCATATTTCTTTTCCGCCTCATTTCGTTCTACATAGAATGTTCTAACTTGTATCCTATCTTCGACAATTTTGTTAGCTAATCTCTCTATTTCTTTTATTTCTTCTGAGCTAGGAAGCTCGTAATGGGTAACGTCCAGTCTCCCTTTTTCTGGGGTCTTTTCTGCTCCCGCTTGCCAAACATGATTTCCCAGGACTTTCTTCATACTTCCTAGAAGTATGTGGGTAGCCGTATGGTGTCTCATATTAGCGAATCTCCTATCCCAATCGATCTCAATTTCTACTTCTTCTCCTTCATCAATTTCTGGAGTCTCGTTGAGGACATGTGAGATGATGGACCCGTATTTTTTAACTTCAATTACTTCATACTGCTTACCTCTATAATAGAGCCGGCCTGTGTCGCTACTCTGTCCACCTCCAAGGGGGTAGAAAATTGTCTTATCTAAGACAACTTCTTTTCCGTTGATTTTTAGGATTCTTGCTTTCGATGTCTTCAGATAGGGATCCTCATGGAAAAGTGGAATTGTTGGAGGAAGTCCTGCTACCCAAGGAGGGATTATTTCTGTTTCAAGTTTCTTCCCTAGATTAGGTGCAGACGAGCTTCTAGCTATTTTCGAGTAGAAATCAAAAGGCTCAGAGAGACTCACTCCTCTTTTTCGTGCCTCTGCAACGATTAAATCTGGCGGAATGCCTGATTCTCTGTAAATTTTTTCATATGTCTCAAAAGTAGGCGAGGCTAGAACTGCCTCGAGAGATCTGCCAAGTTTTTCACGGATGAGCTGCCTGAATCTTTCTTCCTCCAGTGTTACAACTTTAATTATGTAATCTCTATTATCATGTAGTCTAGGATAATCTGACTTCCATAGTTCAATCTGCCTCTCTACGAAGGGAACGAGCTCAATAGAAGAGTCTATCATATATAGTGTCTTCAAGGCTCTTCTTATAACGAGTCTAGCAAGATACCCCTCTCCTTGATTTGATGGCACTATTCCATCGGCGAGCATATATGCAATTGTTTTACTGTGATCTAAAATTGTATAGAGCTTTACTTCCCTTTCCAATAACTTTCTAGCTTCTTCTTTACTTGTTCCTATCTCTCTCGCAATGGATCCTATAAAGCTTGATATACTGAACTCGCTGGAGGGATCTAACAGACCTGCCCTCCTAAATGAAGCCCATAGGAATGCTTCTGGGGTTTTTTCCAAACTGAGCATTTTCCTGAAATCTTCTACCAGTCCACCATATATTGCATGGAACGCTGTTGGAGTCTTGCTTGTAAGCCATGCTATTCTTTCAATTCCATAGCCAGTATCAACTATTTCTAGAGGTAACTTTTCAAGACCTCCGTTTAGATTTTTGTACTGCATGAAAACTAGTGTTGCTGGTTCCAAACCTCCTACTGTTACTTCAAAGCTAGGACCAGAATTCCCCCCTCCTGTCCACCAGGACTCCTTATATACTAACAGCTCAGGTGGAATTCCTATCTCTCTCGTAAAGAAATCAAAAGAGAGTTCCACGGTCTCATTTTTCCAATAAATCCTTTTTCCACCTCTTTCATTGAAGGCGTGATGCCCACCCATTTCGAAAAGGGTGAGATGTCTCCCCATTGTTAGCCCCACATTATCTATATCTTCTAGTCTTATGCAAGGTTGACTTATAACGAGAGGATTAGCTGGAGGAGGCACAATCCCGCTGGTAACATGAGGTTGAAAAACTACGATGCTGGCAATTGTTAAATATAAATCTTCTCGCCATCTAGCTACAACTGGTCTAGGAGGAATTACTTCGTGTCCTTTCTTTTCGAAGAAATTTAGAAAGGTTTCTCTTGCTTCCCTCACACTCATTGCTCTTCTTACCGGGATTTTGTCAAAGAAATATTCAACGCAGGGAGCATCTTGACAATTGTCTAGCTCTGGGTTGAGTGTCCAGAAATATGCTCCACACTTGTTACATTTCTTTCTGACAAAACCGTTACTCTTGAAAAACTCTAGTGCGTAATCGCTCTCATTACTCATTACCATGCTTAACACTCTCCAACTTAAAAAACAAATGTCTTTTTCCCTTAAAACGAATTAAGGTATAATAACCTTAAGGTGAAATTCCATTTTCAACAATATCATTCGGATATTCTGATCAATTCTGCTCTAAAAAGCGAGGCTTGTTCTTCTCTTTAGGATTCGCTAATGCTTCTCCTCGTACTTCATGGTAGGATATTTATAAAAAACAAACTCATTGTTTATTCGCTATGTGCGAACAAGCATCGTCAAATATATGCAGATGTTTTCCATTTTTCATCAACATACTTCCGTAGACTTTCTCCAAAACTTCTTCTCTCATTATCTCTTCAGGATCTCCATAGAAATAGAGACTCCTGTTGATAAGAAGCATCTTTTTCGTACTACGCATAAAAGGTACCGGGTCATGACTGGTTACAATGATTAGCTTATTTTCAGAGAGAGTTAAAATGCTATCTGCTATTTCTGACCTTGAAGCAGGATCTATTGAGGAGAGAGGCTCATCCAAAAGAAGAATTGGCCTGTCGTGAATCAAAGCTCTTGCTATGAATACTTTCTGTTTTTGTCCGCCACTCATTGATCTCAAATCAATATCGAGTTCCCAATCTTTTAATCCTACTCTCTCGGCCACCTTTTCTATTCTCACTTCTGCTTCCACTTTGCTTAGCTTATAACCGGATACTTTAAGCTCGAAAACTAGAAGTTCTCTGGCTGAAATAGGGAAGTTTATTCCTCTTTCAGTCAAAGTCATCTGAGGAACAAATGAAATGAATTTAGAAGCTAAGAATGGCTTCCCCGTGATATCTTTATTATTGACAGTAACTCTGCCATTTTTTGGCTTTATTAGTCCAGCAAGTCCCCTCAGCAAGGTGCTTTTTCCCGCACCATTTGGACCAATAACTTGGATAATCCCGCTGCCCGAATAGCTGAGAGAAACATTCTCAATTATATTTTCGCCGTTATAGGAAAGGGTAAGGCTTTCGACGTGTAATTGTGGAAGTTTTTCGGGAGTCAATGTGCACACCATATGCGGATAATTATTAATAAAGTGCACACTTATTAACCTTTTTCTCAAAGTATTCTTATCAGGGTGATCGATGGTGAGGGTTTTGGCTATAATATTCGCATTTGTAATATCAGCAGCATTATTTCTCCCATATGTTGAAGCTCAAGGATATGGAGGTATAGTTGTCACAATTCCAATAATTCAAGGAGATGTGGAGAAAATAGTTAATGGAACTATACCTGTTGAATCACTGGTAAAACCAGGCGTAGATCCTCACGAATTTCAGCTGTCTCCTTCAGACGTAGTATTTCTTCGAAATGCTTCCCTTATAATTAGCACGCTACATACATCCGCAGAAATGCAAATAGACTCTATGATTAAGAATAATGAGCTGAAAGCAGCGTACATTGCCATACCTAAAATTCCGGGCATCGAATATGAGGTAATACCAAACAATGGAATAGAAAACCCTCACATGCCTGTATATGATCCGAAAAATTATCTCAAATTCATAGCAAATCTGACTCAGACTCTTGATGAACTGTACCCTAACTTGTCCTATATATTTGATTCTCAGTATCGGTTGCTAAGCCAAGATGTTCAAAGACTCATAGCTGAATACGGCGGTAAGATGAATATGACAGCAGTGGCCTCAGTTCCTGAAGTTCAGTACGCCGTAGAGTGGACCGGTTTGAAGATAGCTAGATTTCTCGTTGTAGATGAAGAAGCTGGAGTACAGCCTCAGGACGTAAATCTAATTGAACAGCTTCTTTCGAATGGTACAGCAAAAATCGCAGTAGTAGCGGGTAGCTATGACAATAGAACCTCTTCTTGGATCCCTTATTCACAGTTCGATAAGAATCTAGCTGATATGGCAACTAAATATGGGGCTAAGGTTATATATGTCCCTGCTGTAGAAGGAACGACAGGAATAGATGATTTCCTGCATGTTATAGTTGAAGAGCTTTTCGGTGGAAGCACCACCACCTCTCAACAAATGAGACCAGCGAGTCAAAGTACTGTCACTTATGTGGTCGCTGCATTGGTTGTCGCAGCTTTGTTGTTCGTAGGAGTGATTACATATAGGAGGAGTTAAATATGAGAGCGATTAAGCAAACTGGAATGATTTCTGGTTTAATTTCACTAGCTATAGCTTTTATTTTTTATCTGGCTTTCCCGGGAAAAGTCAACTTGATATGGATAGCTGTTATTTTATCTTCTTCCGCTTCTTTTGCTATTATCAGTGCTATGATAGCTGCTAGGAACTTGTACTTTCTCGCTGGATCTGTCCCGCATTCAGCGCTATTGTCTGCCGGTTTAGCAATTTTGACTTCTCTAACGATAGGAGGCAACTCATTTTTATGGAACTTGTCTTTCAATGTTTTGATGATATTAACAGTTGGATATGCCATACATAGGGGGGCAGATCCCAATAGGGTTACTTCTATATTTGTTGGGATAACAGCTTCTTTAACCGTAACAGTTCTCTATTACCTCATCAACCATTTCTATTTAGCTAGAAGCGTCACCTCCGAAATATTGGGAGACCCGCTCCTCTCTACAACGGCTGATGCCTATATTTCCTTGGCTGTCCTATCATTCACAGTTCTGATCTTCGCTTTCAGCTATAAGGAGAACCTACTGATTGGTATTTTTGGAAGAGACTCTTGGCTTTCCGGTATAAATGTATATTTTTATGACTATATATTCTATTTTTTGTTGGCTGTTGTGAGTGCCTCTTTTATGAAGATAGTTGGTTTTATACTCACACATATTTTCATTCTAATACCAGGTGCTATAGCATCGATGGTCTCAAGCTCAAGTATTAAAGCTATAAATGTAGCAATCGGTATCAGCACGCTTTCAGCCTCAATTGGACTCATCTTGGGAGTGATATTCAATCTATCCCCAGCAGGAATTACGGGAATTGTTATGATGTTGATCTATGGGTTTATACTTATTGGGAAAAAGGTGAAGTAAGTTGCCCAGGAAAAGGCGGTTTGGTATAAGCTTGAACGAAGACTTGGCTGAAAAGCTTGATGCTATATGTTCTGTAATTGGCGTCAGCAGGTCTTCATTCATTCAGGATGCCATCGAATTTGGAATTAAGGCGCATCTCCATTACACTGTCGAGCACTACTGTGAAGGCGTTATGATTGCTATATGGCCTAGCTCAGAAAAAAATATCCAAGAAGTAGGAGAAAAACTGGAAAAGTACAAAGACATTATTGTTTTCAATACTCATCTTCACTCAAAGGACAACTGCATTCTGATTGCTTCGTTGAAGGGTTCTTCGAATGTAATAGCAAATCTGCATACAGATTTGAAGAAAATGGAAAAAGTAAACGTCATGTATGTGCCTTTCAGCATTATGGAATAAAGAAATGAAGATATTCGTAAAGATCAGTGAGCATTACTCTAGCAGTTCTCCAAGCAGGTCCTGCCGGACCTTCAAGATATATCTTCTCTTTTTCTTCAAGTTCAATTAATATTCCGTTGTAATTTCCCCGGATATTTGAGAGCGGATTTTCTAAAGATAAAAGTTGCGGCGATACTGTGGCTTTTCCACTTTCGAAATCAAGTTCTGCTATGTATTTGTATCTCTTCCCTGACTTTAACGCTCCCTTTATCTCATTCTCATTCAATTTAGATAGAGGAATTCTCATCACTTCATTCATCCTCAACCTTTTTCCTAGAATGTTGGATATTATTGTTAGCTTAGCGGCAGCATCAAAGCCTTCTATGTCGATCGAGGGGTCAGGTTCGAGTAATTTTTCTGTTCTAGCCAAATCCAGAGCTCCATTCCAGCTCATCCCTTCTTCAATATTCGAGATGATGAAATTGGTTGTTGCATTGAGCACTGCTTTCACTTTTTTCAAATCTCTCCCTCTCAGTCCTCTTGCAAGATCCACAAACGGGGTTCCCGCCGCTACTGTAGCTCTGAAGCCAAGAAAACTCCCGAATTTTTTCATGGTCTCAACTATTTCTGTATATGAAAGGGCTAATGCCGTTTTGTCGGCCGTTATTATAGATATTCCTCTCCTCAAAAGCTTGAGGTAAATCGAGATATTGGGTTCACCTGTTGAATATGAGGGAGGAAGGGTTATGAATGCTACCCCTTTCCCCAAAAGTTGATCGAGAAAATCTTCGATGCTCAGTCCTTCTATAAAGCCCGGCAACTCATCCAGCCTTTTCGAAGACTTTGCTGTGTTTCTAATGTGAAATATTGTATCTTCTCCATCTACTTTGATACCTCCCTTGCTTGTTAAGATCCCAATTACATTGGTGAGGGACCAGATTTCATCTATGAGAGCAAGCTCTCTTCCCACATTCCCAAATCCAATGATAATAGATGGTGGTATTTCTTCTCGGAATCGCGCGGACATTTTTCCTTCACTCTCCTAAGCAAAGGCTGATGTCTTTATAGCATTAAGGTTTTTGATAATTAATATATCACAGCAATCAGAATGCGATAGGTTTTTCTCATCCCAAGCTCCTTTGCACCAATGCAGCAATATCCAATAAGCTCTCCAACACATCTATTGAATAGGCCACAATTCTTCTGCAGCTTTCAACGATGTAACTATAAAAAAGGGTAGGGTGGGATAACCTCCTCCTTAGTTCAATCTCCTTGTTAAGCATAGATATCGCTGTTCCTGTAGCCTCAACTAGAAGAGGATAGTCAAATTTTTCTGACAAGCGAGACATCATCACGAGTAGATTCTGCGCTTCTCTTAAGAATTTTTCCAATTCAACTAGTTGTTCTTCACCAATTTCCTTTTTTTCTATAGACTCCTTCAAATTCTTTGCTATAGCCGATATGTGATCGCCTATTCTTTCCAAAGACTTTGCGATTAAAGCGTAATGAGGAAGCAGCTGTGGGGGAATTCTTTCCTGAGTTTCTGTTGTCGATGCTAAAGCTGTAATATACCTGATTGAATAAAGATATAACCTATCGAGCAAATCATCTCTCTTAAAAACATCACTAAGCATATTCATATTTCCATTCAAAACGGAGTTAACAATATCCTCAAACATTGATGAGAGAGTTTTGAGCATCTTCTGCTGCGCGGAGAGTAGATTAGAAAATCTGAAATCAACTATAATGCCAAGTATGATCTCGTTTGCTGTTTCCTCAACAACTTCTAAGCCAAGGACTTTGCTCTTCAGAAACCCAACAATTTTCAGTATCCTTTCTTTGCATCCTACATCGCTTGCGGTAATCTTTATTTCCTTAGCGACCGACAAATACTGAGCTATAATTGTTCTTGCTATGACTTCATCGCTTTCTTCACACGAAAAATGCAACCTTGATGAAGGAGGCTCTATTGCCTTACCAGAAACTGGGTAGATTTTCAGAGAATTATCATATAGCTTTTCAACTGCTACTTCACTTCCTTCAGTTATTCCTATCTCTTCAGCCCACTGTTTTGGTATACTGACTATGTAAGTGGATCCTCCAACTACTTGAACCTTCCTCCTATACAAGATTTTCCCCAATATTTTATATAGTAATTCCTAAAATATATATTTTTTTATGAAATGATCTATTTTCTAAATAACTCTTCGGATTCCTCTATTATCTTTCCAAGCCCCTTAATCCCATAAACATATATAATAGAATGTACTCCTACAGCTGAAGCTCCTGAATCGAGATAGTCTTTAACGTCGGAAACTGACATAACTCCACCTGTTCCAATTATGTTTTTCTCCCCCATCCTGCTCAGTGTTCTTACTTTGGCTATCGAAATCGGTTTTATACATTCACCAGTCAGGCCTCCCATTCCGCTCTGTGTTCTGAAATAAGGTTCACCAGCTCTTCCAATGACGAAAGCTGGAATTGCCGCATTCATTACGTGGGCTATGGAAGCTCCTGTTTGCTTGAATTGCTTCCATGCTTCAACCACATTGAATACCGTCGATGGAAACTTAATGGAAATAGGCATGGAAGATTCCATAGCTACCAGAAGAAAATCATTTATAAGTTCTATCAGAGATCTCTCATCGAAAGAATTTTTTGAATTTGTTGGAACAGTACATCCCATTAGGAGAGGTGTAGTATTTATTTCCAATATATCGCAACCTACTTCTTCGAAGAACTTTATTGCCTTTAATGATTCTTCAGGAGATCTCTCTATATAACTACATACAACAATTGTTTTTCTTTCTTTTGCCTCAGAAATCGCTCTTCTTATCACCTTTTCTTTTTCAATATAGCTGTGCCTGATCCCGTATGAGTTGACAAAACATCTTGTTCCTGGAATCCTATATAGCCATGGTTTAGGATGGGTTGAGAGTATTGTAGAAGAGTACGTTCCAAGTGTGACTGCTCCTATTCCGAGCTCTATTGCCTTAAAAATGAATTCATCATTTATCATCCCACCCGCTAGTAAAATTGGATTTTTCAAGTTGAAGTCAGCTAAGCGGATTACCATCACTATCACCTTTTCCTACGTATAATCGAAACTGAAATATTTCCAATTCAGGGTGACCCCTTACCTGCTTGACCATGATTTTACAGGTTTTTAGCATTCGTTCGAGTTTAAAAATAGATGCTTCACCTTTTAAAGCTAGGATAGGAACTTATATTATTTTGGAGTCTACATGCAATTTCATGTTCAAGAGGAATTTCTATAAGAAAGCTGTGAAATTCGTATATATTGGAGTTCTTCGGAGCGATAGAGAAAAGCTCCAGGCCCTTTAGGTATGCTTGCATGGGACCGATCCATTGGGCTCGACGGCCACCTATTATGGAATCACGCTATCTGAAACCCTTTGAACGAAGTGGAACCTCTGAATGTTTTTGTGGAGCACTGTGAAATAATTCGAACGAACATCTAGGGAGAAACGGTCTTTGAAGCAAGAAGATGAAAAATTATCGCGAATACCCTGAATTTTTCAACCTATAGAATTTTTTAAGCATTCAATATGGAAAACCCAACCATTTATGTCGAAGAAGAAGGGTTCGTGGAAAAAACTTAAATGTTCTACCGAGAATATAATATCGTAGAATGTTCCCAAATATAGTGAAATGAAAGCTTCCATGAATTTAGCCCATGCATCTCATTAACGCAGGGGATGAGATAGCGGTCAAACTCCCAAAGCGGTAGATGAGGGACAAGGCGTAAAGCCTGCTTCGAAAGCCGAAATCCTCGCTCTCTAGGATGGGGGCTAGCATGTCCTAACAAAACATATACAGAGTGTAGAAATTAGGAGAGGTTTTTAATTATGGGATGAAATCATAGAGGTGGATCGTCAACAATGCGCCTCCATGAAGCTATAAAGAACATCTCTTCCGTAGCAATAGTTGGAGCCTCCCCCATCGAAGGAAAAGTTGGCAACACCATCTTGGGAAATCTTATCGCATGGGGTTTTAAGGGAGAGATATTCCCTGTAAATCCGAAATATAGTGAAATTTATGGTATTAAGACATATGCGACAGTTTCAGAACTTCCGAGAGTACCCGACGTTGTCGTTGTAGCAGTACCTCCGAGCGAGGTAGCAAACGTGCTTAAGGATTCAGCTGCGAAGGGCTCTAAGCTTGTTGTGCTAATTACTTCAGAATTTGAAGGAGATTTGTCTTCATTCTCTGAACCCGTTGAGAAGGGCGTTTTGAGAATTGTCGGTCCCAACTCGGCAGGAATATCCATAAGCAAATTCAGTCTGCATGCCAGTATAGAGATCCTACCGGAAAAGGGGAACGTTGGTGTAATAGCACAGAGTGGAGCTGTTGGTGGCGTCATAATTTCTCACTTATCTGAACTATCATCTGGTATATCCTTCTTTTTAAGCCTAGGAAATTCGATGGATATCTCGGTTGAAGACGGGCTAGAGTATGCTCTTCATGACAGTTCAACTGAAAGCGTAATTGCTTACATTGAGTGGCTTAAAAATGGAAAGGCATTTCTCGAATTGGGGTCTATGCTGAGAAAAGAGGGGAAGCCTTTATGTGTTATTAAAGGTGGTAGGGGGGAATCTAGCGAAAAGGCAGCTAGATCACATACGGGAGGAATTGCAACAGATTACTCCATATTCCAAGCTGCAGTAAGGCAAATCGGAGGTTATTTAGCTTCTGATATCGATGAAGCTGTGGAAGTATGTGAAGTGCTTAGGAGAATAGGGGAAAGAAAATTCGAGAGACCAATCATTGTTACCAATTCCGGAGGAGTTGGCGTGATATCGCTATCCATTATGGATGAACTTGGAATAAAGGTGAAAGAGCCTAAAAATCTCGATATTCTACCAGAAAAGTTCAGGAAGAGGATAAAATTGGGGAATCCTCTCGATTTGGGGGGCGATGCTTCCATAGAAGATGTATTAGAAGTTCTCAAAAGGAAGGAATTGAGAGAAGAGTATGATATAGCCGCTTTAATATACGTTCCTACAGCCGCAGAGACTCCTGAAAGAATCAGTAAAGCAATTGATGATGCTTCAAATTCCTTTACTCTTCCGACTATAGGTCTTTTTGCAGGCGCGGGGAGCAGAGAAGTAACGAAGAGAGCATCTAGGTTTATCCCTGTAGTGTCCTCGCCCTCGAACTTAGCAAGGACCCTCTATGCTCTGAAATATGTGGGGCTGAGTTGAATGAATGAGAATCCTTTGAAAGCGAAAAAAGGTACAAAACTTGTTATGATGGGCAACGAGGCAATAGCAAGGGGTGCGCTTGAAGCGGGAGTTTGGGTTGCTGTGGGCTATCCAGGGACTCCATCCAGTGAGGTGATAATGACTCTTCAAGAATACAAAGCAGACATGTATGCAGAATGGGCAATAAACGAAAAAGTCGCTCTGGAGATTGCCTTCGGAGCATCTATTGGGGGAGCAAGGAGTCTTGTTACAATGAAGGGACCTGGGCTGAACATAGCATCCGACCCACTGCTTTCAGCAGCTTATTCGGGAGTAAATGGTGGAATGATTATTTTGGTTGCCGATGATCCTGGACCAATAACTACACAAACTGAGCAGGATAGCAGATGGTATGGACCTTTAGCGAAGTTGCCAATGATCTCCCCATCTAATCCTCAAGAAGCAAAGGACTTCACCATCATAGGAATAACAATGAGCGAAGAATTCGAGCTACCGGTCATTCTGAGAACAACAACAAGAGTTAACCATGCAGTGGGGGATGTCATAGCTGGAGAAATCATTGAACCTAAAAAGTTTAAGTCTTTTTCAAGGGATCCCGAAAGGTTCGTTAGAGCTGGAATGTCATGGAATTTAGCTAGACATAAATGGCTGAACAATAGATTAAGAGACCTGGAAAAAAGCACGAAATATCCGTTAAACTCAATAGAGGGAGAGGGAAAAAAGTGCATTGTTACTGAAGGGGTTGCCTATCAATATGTGAAAGAAGCTCTATCTTCTGAAAAAAATGCTTTTAAAATTATAAAGCTAGGACTTCTATATCCATTTCCGATTCCTTTTCTCTCGGAGTCCCTCAAGGGTTGTGAAGAAATATATGTTGTCGAGGAACTGGATCCTTTCATTGAAACGCTCCTCAGAGCTAATACTGATGCCCTGAACATAAATGCTAAAATATTCGGAAAATTGAACGGAGGGCTTCCTCTAGAAGGAGAATTATCTCCAGAAATAATCGGATCTTTTCTGTCAATAAAGAGAAAGGATGTCGTCTGGAGAGCTGAAGAGATACAGGTCCCACAAAGACCTCCACCCCTTTGTCCCGGATGTCCACATAGAAATTCGTACCTGGCTATACTTGCGGGAATTTCCAAAGCAGGCTTCAATAGGAAAGAGGTCCCGATATTCGGAGATATTGGTTGCTACGCTCTTAGTGTATACCCCCCTCTCAATGCTATATGGACTGAACATAGCATGGGAGCAAGCATTTCCATGGCCGTTGGACTGAAAATTGCTGGTTTTGAAAAGCCCGTGATTGCGACAATAGGAGATTCAACTTTTTTCCATACCGGAATTCCGCCTCTTATCGAAGCTGTTAACAAAAAAGTTGATATGTTGATTGTAATACTGGATAACAGCGTTGTAGCTATGACCGGTCACCAAGCAACACCGGCTTGGATTGAAACGGAAACTGGAAGAAGAACAAAAGAAGTTAAAATCGAAGATGTTGTAAGGGGAATAGGAGCGGACGAAGTGAGAATAGTAGACCCATACAGAATAGATGAGATGACAAAAACAGTTGCTGAGCTTCTCAAGAAAAAAGGAGTCAACATCATTATAGCTAGAGCTCCGTGTGCTATATATGAAATGAGAAAAAGAGGGAGACCTGGCTACTATATTGTTTTGGAAGATCTCTGTACTGGATGTCTCGCATGCATCAGAGCCACAGGATGTCCTGCTCTCTACACTACAGAAGAGGGAAAAGTCAAAATAATGGAAGATGATTGCTACGGGTGCGGTCTATGCGCAAAGTATTGTCCAGAAGAAGCAATAGTGAGTGGTGAGAAGGTTGCAAAAAAAGATTAACATATTAATATCTTCAGTAGGAGGTCAGGGGGGTCTTTCTCTCTCTCGAATGATAGCAGAAGCATCTGCTATAAAAGGCTACCGGATTACGACCGGAGAGATATTAGGCATGGCTCAGAGGTTCGGAAGTGTTTTGAGCTTTGTGAGGATAGGTATAAATGAAGAGGTCTATTCCCCTATATTTTCTAAAGGAGAAGCAGACTATCTTTTGTGCCTAGAGCTTTTTGAATGTGTTAGGAGCCTTTCCTATTTGAAGTTCGGCGGATGGGTAATCACTTCAACAGAAGTAAAACCCCCGATATCGGCCTCATTGGAAGGAAAAAAACAAGTCGAAAAAGTACCATCATATTTAGAAGCTATAAGAAAACATTCCGAAGGCAATCTCATTTCAATAGAACCAAAACTGGTCAAGGAAGTCGTAGGTACACTGAGAGCTATTAACGCTACCGTATTGGGGGCTTTCATCATGCTCTCAGGAGTTTTTGATGATGATGCAGCATTAGAAGGTATTAGGAAAGTTCTGAAATCAGAGAGAGCAATTGAAATATCAAAAAAAGCTTATAACCTTGGAAAAAGTATAGCTGAGAAGGCGATGCCTATTCACGCCGATAATAAATCTTGAAGAAATTTTCGAGGAATCAACAGAGTTATCTTACTTTTTGCAGAAGAGGAGAAACAAGAGCCCATCATTAGCACTATACACAAAGTTTCACTCTATTTTACCGGTTTTTCGTTCTTTGGTTCAGATATATATTTATATATATTAAAAACAACCCATTATTTAGGGGTGATACATAAGTTGAGTGAACAAACTATCCCGAAAAAGAAATCTTCTGCCACTACAACAGTTATAGTCGTATTAGTATTAGGATTAATTATCGGATTGGCAATAGGATGGATCGCTAAGCCTGCTCCTTCAGCGCCTTCCCCCTCTGAGCTTTGTGCTATTCCAAAAAGCAAATTCACGAATCCTCCTCCTCCAAATCAGACTGTGACGATAGTTTATGGCTTTGATGCCAACTACCCTCCATTTACTTATGTTCTTCCCAACGGTACTGCTGCTGGATTTGATGTTGATGTTATGAAATGGATAGCGAGTCAGTATAACTGGACTCTTGTATACAAGCCTTGGGATTGGTCAACAATTGTCACTGCTTTAGTCAACGGAGATATTGATGTAATTATGTCCGGGATGACTATAACAGCCCAAAGATCTCAGCAGATATGGTTCTCAATCCCTTACTACTCATACATCCATGAGCTTGTCACAAGAAATGATGTGAATATGACCATGGAACAAATACTTAACTCAGGTCAGCCGATTGCTGTAGAATTAGGAGCTACTTCGGATGAGTGGGCTACTAAGCTACTTAACGAAGGTTATCGCTTCCAGAAGTTAGGGCTTGATTCATATACTGCTGCCACTGAAGCTGTTCTGAAAGGAACAGCTATAGCTATGATAACTGACTCAGCGTTCTTTGAACCATACCTTAGAACACATCCCGACGCAGCATCTAAGCTCAGGGTAGTAGGAACGCTTGGATCATATGAAAGCTATGCAATAGCTACAAGACCTGGAGATATATGGTTGAGAAACCAAATAAACGATGCTCTTTCCAAGCTGATGTCGAGCCCCATGTGGGATCAGCTTCTGGAAAAGTGGAACCTGAAATGAGGTGACCAAAGATATCGGGTCTGGGCCTCCTCTGGAGCTATCTTCCATACATGCTTGAAGGAGTTATATGGACTTTATCACTAGTTGGAGGGGGTCTCTTGCTGGGGTTCGCTATAGGAGTCCCATTTGCTATATTACGAGTCTATGGAGGAAGGCTTTCTAGGTTTCTAGTAGATATATATGTTTGGGTCTACAGAAGCATCCCACTGATTGTTCTCCTTTTTTTGTATTATTGGGGAATATTTCCAATCATATTCGGGGTAAAGTTGTCGGCAATGGCTACTAGCATACTTGCTCTAGGTACTAGAGATGGGGCTTATCAGAGCATGATATTTCGAGCTGCGCTCGAGTCAATAGACCCTGGACAAATGCTTGCTGCGAGATCTCTTGGAATGGGAAAATGGGAAGCAGTGCGAAGAATAATCCTTCCGCAAGCTTTGAGAATAGCGATACCTGGATGGACAAACCAATATGCTATAATGCTAAAAGACTCCTCTATCTGTTTTGCTCTTGGAGTTTTAGAGATCCTCACCAGAACCAGATATGTTACTATTTCAATAGGCTCCTACTTTATTCCTTATCTTGTTGCGGGTCTTCTCTTCATAGCACTCACTTATGGTGGTACGAAGGTGTTCAACATCATCTATGAGAAAGTACAGATACCGGGGCTTATAGGAGGGAAATGAAATGTCAAACGGCAACGTTATCCTTAAGGTAGAAAACCTCAAGAAAAGTTACAACAATAAGGTAGTCCTAGATGGGGTAACTCTTCAGGTTGAAAAAGGCATCACAAAGGTTATCCTAGGACCAAGCGGTGTTGGGAAGAGTACATTGCTAAAATGCATAAATTTGCTAACTACACCTGACTCAGGAAAGATATGGCTCGAAGGTATTGAACTCACAGATCCCGATGTAGATATAAACAAAATGAGACAAAGGATAGGATTCGTTTTTCAAGAATTCAATCTCTTCAATCACTTGACAGTGCTGAAAAATGTAATGATAGGACCTGTCAAAGTAAAGAAAATTCCAGAAGAAGAAGCCTATAAAATCGCTGCGAAAGCTCTAGAGAGAGTTCACATATCGAAAGAACTATGGAATAAATATCCCGCACAGATCTCAGGAGGAGAAAAGCAGAGGGTAGCGATAGCTAGAGCTCTTGCTATGCAACCCTCAATAATTCTATATGATGAGCCGACTTCTGCTCTAGATCCTTCACTAGTAGGCGAGGTCTTGCAGGTCATCAAAGAGCTCTCTGATGCTGGGATGACCAGTTTAATTGTTACTCATGAGCTACACTTCGCTTTGGAAGTTGCTAATGAACTTTTGTTCATGTATGGAGGAAAGATTGTGGAGCAAGGACCTCCCGAAGAGCTGATATCTAATCCGAAACATGAAATAGTCAAGAAATACTTCGCTTCGATATATACAAGAGGGAGGTAGAGATAATTGCCGTTCTGGCCTGATTTTCTCAGCACATTGGCCAAGGGAATTATAGTCACACTTGAGATACTTGCTATATCAATGCCATTGAGCGTTATTTTGGGGATTGCTCTCGGTACTGCTAGAGTTTATGGAAATACAATAATAAGAGGAATTGCTTCTGCTATAGTAATAACCTTCAGAGGTTTTCCTGTACTTGTGACTCTGCTCATATTGTTCTTTGGTCTCTCGGACTTCGGTATATACATTCCTCCATTCTGGACTGCTGTAGTAGGGTTTACGCTCTGCTCGGGTTCCTATCAATCGGAATATGTGCGAGGGGCAATAAGATCTATAGATATAGGTCAGTCGTTAGCTGCAAAATCATTGGGAATGACGAAAATGCAGGAGGTTTTCTACGTAATATTACCGCAAGCTATCAGGAGAGCTTTCCTGGGGATAACCAACGAGCTCATTTACCTTGTTCAATACTCATCGCTAGCATTCGTTGTAGGTGTCCCTGAGATGTTCGCGGTGACGAAAACCTTTAACTCCCTTTACTTCAGACCAGTTGAAACCTTTTCGACGCTCGCAGCTGTCTACCTAGTTATGATAAGCGTTCTAGTAGTTTTCTTCAGAGGTATAGAGAGGAGGCTCAGACTACCAGGAATCGAAATAACTACAAAATAAAAAATTTTTTATGGAATGAACTTGTCTGGATTCATTATACCTTTTTCATCTATAGCTTTTTTTATGTTCCTCATCAATTCCTTCAATCCTTCATCCAAATACTTTTCAGCATAGACTCTTCTTGTATAACCAATACCATGCTCTCCCGTAATACTGCCCCCGAGAGAAATTGCGCTTTCATAGATTTCTTCTCTCACTTTCACGAGTACGTCTTTTTCCTTACTATCGAGTAATATATCTGGATGGAATGTTCCATCTCCCAGATGTGCGACGATAGGAAATTTTACTCCATATTTCTCTCCTATTCTGTTGAGCATTTCTAGGAAATTTCGTATTTCTCCTAGAGGAAGAGATACATCTAAACCTTCAAAGAGATTTTTTTCATAGGCAGAATAGATTTCGCTCCTTATCTTTAATATTTCATCCTGTTCCTCCCTCCTCTCTGTTAAAATCGGTTCTCCGGAGGTTCTTCTAGAAAGTATGGAAGAGATACCTTCTATCTCAGCGTATAGCATTTCTTGGTTTGGCTCAGCTAGCAAGATCATAAGGTAAACTTCACCTGTGCCATACTTCCAAGGAAGTCCAAGGTAATCTGCTGTTTTTCTCATAGAAGTGGCATCGACCAATTCCAGAGATAATGGTACATATCCATTCCAAAGTAGCTCCATCGCTGCTTCGATTGCATCATTTGGACTTGAGAATGGGAAAAGTAGAGTCGCAGAAAATCTTGGTTTAGGGTATAATTTTACATAAGCCTTAACGATTATCCCTAGAGATCCTTCACTTCCTATGAACAGATGAGAGAAATTCGTGCCCATATTATTTTTCAATGCTTTTCCTCCAATGGTGACCAATCTTCCGTTTGGAAGCACAATCTGAAGTCCTAGAACTGAGTTTCTCATAGTGCCATGCCTAAGAGCTCGCGAACCCCCGGCGTTGCAGGCAATGAGTCCTCCTATCTGAGCTCCTTCATCTCCGGGATGAGGAGGGAAATAAAGGTCATTTTTTTCAGCTTCTTCAATGAGCTTTCTTAGAGTAGCTCCAGCTTCCACTTCTGCAATCATGTTATTTTTATCGATATTTACTCTGTTGAGCCTCTCCAACGAAAGGACTATACCTGACCTTGTTGGTATTGCTCCTCCCGTCAGCCCCGTCCCTCCACCTCTGGGAAATACTGGTATAGAACTTGCGAAAGCGAGTTTCATCACTTTAGAAATTTCATCTATGGATCCTGGTTTGACTACGATTACTTCTTTGATGGGCTGTGGTCTGATGTATGGTTCTGTCTTATCAAAAAGATAAGGATCTATAGCTCTCGGGTCTGTTATTACCCAATTTTCTCCCACAATTGCTCTCAGTTCTTCCGATATTTCATCTATCAACATTCAACACACACTTTAAAATAGAAAGAGATTATAAATAAAAATTTATATGAAGAAAGGTTAACTTTAAAATGAGGTTGAAGTATTTGACCTTTACCAGAAGCGTTTCTATCAAGCTCGACCTCCCCCCGCAATCTGTCTACGAAGTTTTAAATAGAGGAGAGAATCTGCTCAATCTATTTCCAGCGAAGCTTAAAATAATCAAAATGGACGAGAGAGAGATTCAGTTCAAGATGAGAGGATTCGGTTTCGAAGGTCCTATCAAGGGAAAACTTGAAGGAAGAGAGTTGGAAGGAGAAGGATATGTAGTTTTGTTCTCAGCTACAGGTGAAACTTCTGTAGGAATCGGTGTCTTGAGATATAAGACTAGAGCTGACTTCACCTTGAAATTTGAAATAATACCCATAGGAAAGGCGACCGACTTAAGAATCGAACTGACATATTCTTCTCCCTATGAAGATGAAATGATAAAGAATTCAATAGAATTCCTCAATGCTCTTTCAGATAGGATTTCGAAAGAAATTGTTGCTTTAATTCCTAAAACTGCTATCCCACAAAGGCCTATAGAGCCTTCTCCTTCTCTTAAGGAAACGACTCAAGTACCAAAAATATCAATGGTGACCAGAGAAGTAAAAGGTGAAGTGAAAAAAGAGGAGGCACCTACGTTCCAAGAAAAGAAGTTTCTAAGCATTGATACAGCTCTCTCTAACAAATTGGGTGATCTGCTGTTCATGAATGAATTATTGAAAAACGCAAAACCGATTGGAACAGAATTTGGAGTATTGGGAGAAGATTTTCTGTATAAGCTAACTGGAAGTAGCAAAAGTGCCTCAGCTCCAATTCTAATTAATTGTAGGACCGCTGGCGGCAAACTCAGAATTATCTTATTGAGAGGTTCTATAAGTGCAGTTTGGGGAGAAATAGGAGGCAATGTGTTCATTGGAGAAGAAGCATTGAAGCAGTTCTATGGAAAAGATGTGATGTGCCCTCTATATGAAGTTATCTTACCAAGCTCCTAAATCTTCGGTTCTCATAGGTATTTAGCTTTTGGTACAATTATTTCTCTTATCTCCTTTCCCTTCATCAATGATTCGACTGCTTCGAGTGTTGAATAATCCATACATTTTATCGCCTCGTTTGTCGCATATGCTACGTGAGGGGTAATCAATACGTTTTCGTAATTTAAGAGAGGATGACTGCTGCTTATAGGTTCGCCCTCCACTACGTCCAACCCAGCGAAGGCAATCTTTCCATTTTTTAAAGCTCCGATGAGCGCATCTGTATCTAATATAGCTCCTCTGGCTGTATTCACAATGATGACTCCGTCTTTCATTAGCTCGAATTCCTTTTCGCTTATCATATGAAAAGTTTCGTTTGTCAGTTCAGCATTTATAGAAATAGCATCACATTTCTCGAGCATTTCATGAAGATCTTCAAACGGTGTGTATCCTTCCTCCTTGATTTTTCCAGAAGGAATATAAGGATCATAGACTAAAATCTCAGCACCAAATCCATTCTTCAGTATCCTGGCAAGTCTGCTCCCTATGTATCCAAAACCAATTACGCAAATTGCCATCTCTCTTATGCTTGGTGATAGAAAATACCCTCCGCTTTCACCTACCTTTTCCCATTCACCGTTGGACACCCACGTCCTCGCTTTCCAAAGTTTTTTTGCTCCCTCCAAAATAAGCGCGAGGGCGTGCTCTGCTACAGCCTCGTTCTCACACCATCCTGGTACTCTAGCGACAATAACACCTTTTTTATAAGCAGCATCCACATCGATGTTATCATATCCCCTTCCATGGACAAAAACAAGCCTTATATCGTTATTATGTTCGAAAAATTCTTTTCCAAACCTTGGCATCATCGGTTCTGTTATAGCAACATCAAAACCCTTTAACTGAGTTGCGAGTTCTTTTTCATCTTTTGAACCGTAGAGTTCTTCGACTTCTGCTATTTTTTTCAGCTTCTCTAGGACATCAGTGAACAAACCAAATAGTTCTAGCTTTGGATATCTGACAATTGCGACTTTCATTTAAGCTTACCTCAACAACCGAAAAGTTTTTGCTTATATTTAATTATTTTCCCATGCATTTTCCAAAGATGGTTTTCTGGGATTCTCCCGCTCAGAAATATAATGATTTCCTTATAGAGGATTATCGGTTCTCAGCAATCATTAGGGCCAATTTCTTTCATCTACTGGGTATTCGGAGCGGCTAGGAATCATCTTTGAGCTTTCTTCCCAAGATAGTAGCTCGGGGACAACGTTCATTCCAGTTATCAAATTATCTCTCCTTCGTCCTTCACAATTCAAACGCCCAAACGTAGAGATGTAAAAATATAGAAGCAAATATTCTATTCTGCTGTACGTTCATCCGTCTTAAAAGGCGAGACTTTCAGTTGTAAAAAAGACAATGTTCATTGAACTTCATTTCAACTTAAAAGGCAAAAATTTCAGTTTGTCATAAAAAAGTTAAATGAAATCTATGTTAAGTCCTATGATCTCTCCCGCTGCTACAATCTCATCTGAAACGTCTCCTAATATCAAAGCGTAATGGTTACCTATGCTTTGTCTCAGTATTTTTTCTGCGTTGCCCATTTCTATAAGCACTTGGGTTCTGCATAAATCTGTTCTCCACTCCCATTTCTTTATCTCACCGACCCCAATCCTGAGAAGTTCGAGTTTAGAGTCTAACCTGAAAATTGTTGCTTTTTCTCCTACAGGGTAATCAACGCTGATACCGACACCTAGTCCAGACTCGAAATGGGTTGTAAGTTTAAACGAAGATATAAGTGGAGCAGTGCAGTGAGCTATGAGCAATTCGTTTCCTGATACTCTCGATGGATTCCCCATGAAAGCAGGTTTACCAGTAGCGAACTCACCCAAAGCCATTGAAATCAAGAGAGGTATGTCTCCTTCGCAGGCAGCTGGAAAAACCTTAGTATTCATGAGGGACATAGAGAGGCAGGCAGTCGTCTTCCTAGCCATTATTAGATCGAAGCATTTTACTGTTAACCCACACAGACCCCATTTCTCAGCAATTTCTTCCAAAGCTTCATGAACTGCTAGAGCTTTGTTTATTTCTTGATCACTAACGTGCACTTCTCTTGGCTCTATAGGTAAATTCTTTTTGGATAGGTTTTGTTTCTTGGCATCAAATCGTATGAGAAGCTCTTGAAGTGGTATGCTCACAAGCTCAGCTCCTACTTTTCTCTTTACATCTTCAGGAGATGCCTTACTGTAGACTAGCCAGCTGCTAACTCCTCCAACAACACCTAACCTACAATTCCTAAGTCTGCTTGCCCCTTTAGCTGCTTTGCTCAATCGTTCAACAGTTTCCACGAAGGTGTCCGGTCCAATGTATTTGTGAAGATGTACCGATTTTCCTTGTTGTTTGAGAAAAGCCGCTGATTCCAAAGTGGCAGGTAAGCTGTTATAGGAGTCATGATAGAACAAATGTAAACTCTTACTCCTATTTCCCGCTTCTGTTATTATGTCCTCTGTTCCTCCAGTGGCAACGAAGATTATAACTAAGTCGGATTGCGGAAGCTTTTTCAATTCTTCAAGATTATTTATAGAACCGAGAAAAATATTTCCATGTCCTCTTTCCTCTAAGCGCTTTCCAATTTCATCCGAGAATTTTTTCCCCACATCTTCTCCAAGTATTGAAGATGCCACAAACGCATATATTTCATTTTTCATTTCTGTCATTTTATCCAATCCTCCTCACTCCTTTTTATAGGGTACTCCAGCGTACTTCGGGGGTCTAGACCTCCCTAGAACCCCTGCAGTTACTGCTAGAGTGACCACATACGGAATAATATTGAGAAGGGTAACAGGTATGACCTGTTTCAATGAAGAGATCTTCAGCCATTCTATGGCGACCCAAGAGAAGCCAAATATGTAGCTACCTAAGAGCCCAAGGAGTGGATTCCAGTTAGCGAAATTAACTATAGCAAGAGCGATGAAACCTCTTCCAGCGGGGAGATCCTTGGTTATCGTAGTAAGCCAATCCAAAGACATGAAGACACCCGCTAAACCTGAAAGGGAAGAACCTATCACTGCAGCAATAATCTGCATTCTCTCTACCCTTACTCCAGAGGCGTCAGCTGAATGAGGATCCTCTCCGCAGGCTCTAAGAGAGAGGCCAAACTTTGTATGGAAAAGTACATATTGTATCGCAAACACTATGATAAGACTAGCTATGAATATTGGAGAGACACCAAAGATCTTCGGCACTTTAGCTTGGTCGCTAGGATTAAAGTAGCCTCTGACTCCCCAAACAGCATATATGCCATATGGAACAAAACCAAGGGCGAATAAGTTTATTCCGAGCCCACTAATTACATGATCTCCCTTCAGATAAGCGGTTATAAATCCATGCAACAGACCGATTAATGCTCCAACTGCAACCGCTGCCACGACTCCAGCAAAGGGGTTCAATAGTTCCTGTCCTACGACTACTCCCACAAACCCGGAAATTAACATTATCCCTTCGAGTCCTATATTGACTATTCCAGCTCTTTCAGAAAATATTTCTCCTGTCGCGGAAAGGAGAAGTGGAGTTGAGGCATAGGCAGTTTGAATCAAAATGTTAATCAACATAGACATGTCCATCCCACTCACCTCCGAATTTTAGATTTTATCAGTCTTATCACTCCGGGGATGGCGAGAACTATCACAATTACCCCTTGAACTGCTTGGACCATTTCCAGCGGTACGCCAGCAAATATCTGCATCGAAGTCGCTCCCGCCGTGAGTCCACCTATGAATATTGAGGCCGGTATTATACCTAATGGATTGTTTCTTCCTATTAAGGAAACGGTAATTCCGTTGAACCCAAGGTTAACCAGATTCGTTAGGCTCGTGACTATCGCATATGTTGGAGGTCTTCCAATAGTTTCCATAACACCTGCCAGCCCTGCTAGAAGGCCACTTATAGCAAAAGCCTCGAGAGCAACTAGAGAGATCCTTATACCACCATACTTTGAAGCGTTGGGATTAAGGCCTACTGCCCTAATCTCATAACCAATGGCAGTTTTCCACATAATAATATAAAAGATCACAACTACTGCTAGGGAAATGAAAATCCCTGAATAAAGTTGCGTGTTGGGAATTAGCAATGGAAGCCTGCCTGAAACGGGAATTCTGATCGTTCTATCGGGAGATAGAGGATCATAGTAGATATTTGACCTCGAATATTCGACAACCCAATATGCTATCCAGTTTAGCATTATGGTTGATACAACCTCGTTGACTCCTTTCCAAACTTTGAGGATACCGGCAGTTAGTGACCAAGCTATAGCAAAAGTTACCCCAACAGCGAACTCAGCAGGAAGATATAAATAGGAGGGCAAAGCTATTGAAGCAACCATTATCGCTCCTAGGGCGGAAATATATACCTGTCCTTCTGCGCCTATATTGAAAAGACCTGCCCTGACGCTGACTGCAAATGCGAGTCCCGTGAGCATTAGAGGTATGGAATAACTGAGTGTAGTATAAAAACCATATAGGTTTCCGAAAGCTCCTTTGAAGAGATAATATAGGGCTGAGGTAGGGCTATACCCTCCAACCTTTATGAGGATAGCCGAAATTCCCAATCCTATGAGAGTTGCTACTGTAACTTCCGCAAATGCCATGAGTATATCTCCATATTTATCCTTCAGTTTTATTGAAGACATGCTCACTTTCACCCGACCAACTCGTTGAGCCTATAACCTCCCATCATCATTCCTATTTGCCTCTCTGTGAGCGATGAAGTTTCAGAAACACCCATGAACTCTCCTTCATACATGACAGCTATTCTGTCGCTGAGTCCCATTATTTCATCAAGGTCACTCGACATTAGGATAACAGCCTTTCCCTGCTTTTTCAGCTCGAGCAATAGCTTTCTGATATATTCGGTAGCACCAACATCTAGACCTCTTGTTGGTTGTGAGGCTACAATCAGGTCGGGCGATTTGGAAATTTCTCTCCCTACAATAACTTTCTGCTGGTTACCCCCGCTTAAACTACGGACAGGGGAGGAGACCCTTGAAACCACTATATCGTATTGACGAATGAGTTGGTCTGTATGTTCCAGTATTTTTCTCATATTAAATACAAACATAGGGCGTAAGAACTCCTTCTTTTTATGTATTCCCAAAATTGAGTTCTCCCAAACGTTCATATCCAAAACTAGACCTGTCCTTTGCCTGTCTTCCGGTATATGTGCCATACCCATTAGATATAAATGAGAGGGTGAGCTATTCGTGACGTCCTCCCCCTTGAAAATTACCTTTCCCTTCTCGACCTTTCTGAGCCCTGTAATCGCTTCTATCAGCTCGCTTTGTCCATTGCCCTCAACTCCAGCTATTCCGAAAATCTCTCCTTTCCTGACATCGAAGCTTACTCCTTTCACCGCCCAAGAGCCGTCCCACCTCTTTATCCAAAGATCATTAACGCTCATTATTTTCTCTCCATAAGCGACCTGAGGTTTTTCAAATTCGAGAAACACTTCCCTACCAACCATGAGCCTAGCAAGCTCCTCGGCGCTTGTCTGATTAGTTACAACTCTCCCGCTTACTTTTCCCTTCCTCAATACAGTTACTTTATCGGTTATTTCGAGTATCTCTTTTAGTTTATGAGATATGAACAAGATCGTTTTTCCCATTCTCTTCATATTCTTCAGACTTAAGAAGAAGTCCTCGACTTCCTCGGTTGTCATATTGGTAGTTGGTTCATCTAGTATAAGTATGTCAGCACCTCTATAGAGGACCTTGAGGATCTCTATTTTTTGCGCTATTCCCAGAGAAAGATCTTCGACCCTTTCATCAAGAGGAATTTTCATTCCGGTAGACTTCATGAGTTCTTCGAGAGTAGCTCCCTCTTTGAAATCAGAGCGGAGACCCAAATATATGTTCTCTCTTGCCGTAAAAACAGGAACGAGGGCTGGATGCTGGTGTACCATCCCTATTCCCATCTTGATAGCATCTGCGCTGCTTCTGAAGTTGACTTCCCTTCCGAAGATCTTGATCTTTCCTCTCGTTGGTTTTATGTTTCCGTAAAGGATCCTCATGAGTGTTGTTTTTCCTGCCCCGTTTTCTCCGAGGATCCCATGTATTTCTCCCTTTTCCACAGAAATTGAAACATCATTCAGGGCAAGTACTCCATCTGGGTAAATTTTCGTAATATTCAGCATTTCGACGGCAAGCTCAGGTTGCTTTTGCATTGAAAGATCAACCCCCTATAAAAAAATGATTAATTTTTAGTAAAGGAAAAAATCAGCCAGTTGG
>POCB01000114.1 GCA_002899805.1 Fervidicoccus sp. | reverse complement strand
GAAAACAGTTGCTCCTGTAACCATTGCTATAATAATGTAATCGAGACCAAATTCATCGAACCTTTTTTCTCGCAGAGTCCCACTTCTCCTCAATCTATAGCAACCTCCCTCAAAATCATGTCTGCGATTATGGACAACATGATAAATATAAATGGTAGTAGACCAAAATCAAATAGAATAAGCGTCTGATTTATGCCAGCTATATAATTCCCAGATGTACCAGCCATGAGGAGCATGATCACCAAAAGGAACGGAAAAATGATGGCTATGATTATATACGTTTCAACTAATATTCCCAGCCTGTCTATGACATTCCTCACTTTCCCCTCCATCGTCGAAAGCAAATCTGATAGGAAACCAACAAGAAAATCGCTCAGTCCCACCCCACTCATGGAGATGCTTGCGAGCCCCTCATAAAGAACCGAAAAAGTTCTAGATGGGACAAGCTCGCTTTCTTCGATCAGGGCATCTCTGAGATCCAAACCCTCATTTAAACGTCTTATTATTCTCCTGAAGGAAGCCTTTATCTCCTTGGTAGTCACGAGCATCTCTGATTCAGCGAGAGATTCAACTAAGTTGAGACCGCTCGAAGCAGAGGCTGTTAGGGCGATGATGGCGAAGAGAGCTCCGCTCTCCATTCTTGCTCTTATTTCCCTTTCCATCAATACCGGGAAGAACGTAGTAGCGCCAAATGCGGAAGTCCCCAGCATGAATGCCAAAAGTATAGAAAGAGCTATGGACAAGTGAGCAGGAACCCTGAAGTATAGGACATAGCCCAATAGCGAGAGAATCAAGGTCGTTATGAAGACAGAAACGGAAGTCATTAGGATGAAAGAGAAGTAATATTCGTCCGGTAGCCTGAACTCTATGATTTCGAGATATCGATGGAGCCAGCTCATCCTCTTAATGAGATCAATTGCTAGAGGGCTTTTTCCGATGATTCTGTGAGAGAACATGCTCGCTCTTTCAAGAAACCGTTTCTCCAAAACCCACCCCACTCCCCGGTCTGTATTTCTCCATAGCCACTTCTGGGTTAGAAGCATACTCATCGATCGCTCTTACAACTTCAGATGGGTGCTCTACTCCTCTTTCTGCGAGGTATGTTAGGAACTTCTCCCTCCTAGAAAGCTCGTCTTTAAGCTCATTTAGGCTCAAACCGCTCATATCAGCAATTTTCATCAGGTTTGGAAGCGTTTCAGATTCGATCCACCTGTCATCTATGGGATCGTATTTGAAGACTGATGCTGCGTTTATTCCATCAGTTGAAGGGTCGTAAGAGATTATGTCAACAACGTCCTCTACTTTTCTGTTAATACCTCCTTCACCACGATAACTTTTCATGAATACGACCGTGTTAACTAGAGGTATCATGCTTCTAGGTATGTTCAGGGGATGGCTCTCGAGCCTTCGTATAACTTGGTGGAAGGACTCAGCATGGAAAGTCCCAAGCCCCCCATGTCCCAAAGATATTGCCTGAAAGAATGTATATGCCTCCTCTCCCCTTATCTCTCCCACTATTATGTAGTCTGGTCTCTGTCTTAGGCTAGACTTAAGAAGCTCGAAGAGAGTTATATTTGATATCTCCGGTTTCGATGATGGCCTGACTATTAACGGAGTCCAGTTCTCCCTTTCTAGCCTCAACTCGCTGGTCTCCTCTATCGTCACAATTTTCTTTGTATGAGGGATAAACATTGCTATTGCATTCAATAGAGTGGTTTTTCCGCTAGCCATAGGACCCGCTATTAGAATCGTTCTCATATTTGAAACAAGCATCCATAAATATGCAGCAATTCTCGGCGTGATAGTCTTCATAGAAATCAACTTCACAATGCTCAATGGGATCTCGGCCCCCCTTCGTATAGTGAAGGAGGATCCTCTCCTAGATACTATATCCAGCACTAGATGGGCCCTGTAGTCCCTTGGAGGAATTGGGCCCTCAACTATCGGATTTGAGTACACGAGCTCCTGTCCAGCTCTATACGCCAGCCTTCTTATAAAAGCATTGTATATTTCATCATCAACAAACTTGATTGTAGTAGGGATCCATTCGTACTTTACGTGGTAAACATACACAGGTGAGTCTGCTCCTGTACTAGATATATCTTCAACAAATGGGTCATTCATAGGGACTTCAATTGGACCGTAGCCAAGGTAATCTCTTCTCACATAATAAGTAATCTTATCAATTGATTTTTCATTCAGGTTTATCCTCAGCATCTTAACAGCTTCACCAACTTCATCCTCCACTCTTTTCTGCAGCTCTTTCCACTTTTCTTTCAATTCTCTCTGGCTGAAGAAGAATGTCCTAGTAAGGTAATTTCTTACTATCCCCAAAGCTCTTCTCTCTTCATCTGTGAGTTCTGGTTCTACAGGATTATAGAGCAATCTATTATCTTCTCTGTAAATGATAACGTATGAATGCTGAGTGACCTGATAGAAGTCAACCACTTCCCTATCTTGCTGCTTTTCTTTCAACATCTTCACATCACTCAACCAGTATACATATCAAATTGTTCAAATTGGAACCTGTTGGCCCCGTCCTTATGGTATACCCTCCCGAGTCCAGAAGAGAAAAGGAATCGTTGTTCCTCAGCATATCAATTATTCTTCTCCCGAATAGCTTCTTCAATTCTTCCCAAGTTTCACCAGTAGCAAAAGCTCCAGCGGCATCGCTACTTCCATCTTTTCCATCGGTATCTATGGCGAACATCGAAATTCCTTCAGTTCCAGAGATCTCTCTGGCAAACCATGCTGCCAGCTCTATAGCCCTCCCTCCTTTCCCGCTCCCCCTCACTTTGACGCTCGTTTCTCCTGCAACAATTATAGCGGTAGGTTTGGATAACGAAGAAAGTCCACTCTTTACATCGAGAGCTATTGAGGAGAAGACCTTCGCTACTTCTGAGCTCTCCCCCTCGACTCTCGTAGTGAGCAGATAAGCGTTTAATCCCAGCGCCTCAGCCTTTTCCTTAACACTGAGGGCCAAGTCATATGGAGATGCGATCAGGTAATTCCTAACCTTGGAGAAAATGGGGCTCTCTCTTTTTGGAGTCTCAGGTATTTTTCCAAGCATTCCGCTCTTGATCGTGCTCAGTACACTTTCCGGCACCTCACCCAAGAGTTCGTAAAACTCAAGGATGTTGTATGCGTCTTGATATGTTGTATGATCTGGAACGGTCGGCCCGCTGGCCACGAATGAAATGTCATTTCCCGGGACATCGCTGGCGATGAGCGAGATTACTTGGGCTGGATATGCCTGCTGAGCCAATCTGCCTCCTTTTACCTGCGATATATGCTTCCTGACGGTATTGATTTCCCTTATATCGGCGCCAGAGTTCAATAGCAATTTATATGTTTTCACTAATTCATCGAGAGAAACTGGAGGGATTGGTTCTTCGAGAAGAGAAGAACCGCCCCCCGAAATCAGGAATATAACATTATCCTCTTCCGACAGACCGCTCAACATTTCTCGAACTCTTCTAGCAGCCTCTAGGCTACTCTCGCTTGGAACTGGATGGGTCGAAGGAATAACGTAAATGTTACCCTTTGCTTCTAAAACTACTGGTTGATCTCTCGGGAAAATGACAGCACCTTCATCGAATCTTCCCTCTAGTATTTTCATCATTGTGAGAGCCATACTTTGTGAAGCCTTACCGAAGGCAATGAGCTTGATCTTCCCCCTTCCTAGCTCATGCTTCCCAACGACCTTACCTCTCGTATCCCTAATGATAATTTCCCTTCCATTGTAATCGATCCTTTGCTCCATAATTTTCCCTATATCGAGTGATTTGAGAGCGTGTTCGAGTAAAGCCGAAAGCTTCGATGGTAATTTTTTCCCGCTCTCGTACAAGCTCATCACCTCACTCGGTTTGAATTTCGAAAGAAAAATTCTTTGTCTCTATCTTCGATGCTATCAAAGAACTCGGAGGGGAGAACTTTCCATAGACCTTGACCTCCTCCCCTTCTGGTATCAGAGCGATCCCAGGATAATAGACCTTCAGTCCTTTATCTAGCTCGAAGATTGTGGCATGTTCATGCACAGTTGCAGAAAAGAAGCCCTTCATTGTCAAGACCCTCGGTCGACTTTTTACTATTCCAGTAACAGATACGAGACCGAAAGAACGTTTGGAGTAGATTAGCTCGCTCTGTGTAACTTCCTTGTACTCAACAGCCTTCTTTTCTTTCTTAATCTTCTTGAATAAAGGCAAACTATTACCCTCAATTTATCTATAAAAACTGCTCATATTTAACTATACGTCGGTTCAAATATAAATTTCCAAAGAGAGCCCTTCTATCGATACCTGGAATCATGAGTAATGATGAGAGCTGAGAAAATATCATGGGTTAGAAAACATTGAGGATATAGTCAAAAGAGCTATAAAGAGCATTGTTAGCATGATAAAATCCCAGCAAGTAACTTGCAACGATGGATGTAACGTTCGAAATCTCATTTTTTTGCCGGTAGGCTTTTGATGAAAAATACTCAATTTTATAATCTCATAAATGAATAGAAAGATTTAGAAATAAATCGAAGGGGCCGCAGCAG
>POCB01000306.1 GCA_002899805.1 Fervidicoccus sp. | reverse complement strand
AGCTTCTTCACCAAAACCCTACCTGAGTGGATCGATAGATCCTGGAGGTGGATCCAGGACGCTTTTGCGGGTGCCTGGAGATGGATACAGGATCACATAATCACGCCTCTGTGGAGCGCTCTCACCACTCTCGGGAACTGGATCAAGTCTGGTCTAGAAACAATCTATAACTTCTTCACCAAAACCCTGCCAGAGTGGGTCTCGGGGCTGTGGAAGTGGTTGCAGGATGTCTTTGGAGGTGCCTGGAAATGGATACAGGATCACGTAATTACACCGTTATGGAATGCTCTGGCTACTCTCGGTGACTGGATTAAGAGTGGTTTATCGGCTCTGGCTGATTTCTTCACTAAGTCGCTTCCTGGGTGGATCGAGAATATTAGAAATACTCTGGCTGAGCTTCCTAAGGTGGCTTTTGAGAGTCTCAGGGTTGCGGGTTTAACGCTCTGGGACTTCATGCTTAGGCTTAGAGACGCTGTTTTAAGCGGGTTCTCCAAGGTTGCTGAGACGCTTAAGGAAGCCAGTGTAGTGATTGAGCGCATGGGTGCGGCGTTCATGGGCTTTGTTAATGCTGTAACTATGCTTCCTGAAAGGATCTATGGGTTCTTTAAGCCATTGGCTGACTTCTTCCAGCTCGCATGGGATAGGCTAAAGAGTTTCTTTGATGAGTTTTCCAAGGATCCTGCTGGGTGGTTCAGGAAAAACATTTTTGATCCTCTCGTGGGCTTCCTAAAAACAGTTAGAGACGTGATTCTGGGGGCTTTCCGTGATTTTGCTCAATGGATCTTAGGTGGTTTACAGGCTATTGGTGGCTTACTTGCTCAGACTGGGTCGGTGATTTGGCAGGCTCTTCAGAACTTTGTGGGCGCAATTCAGGGAGGTGTTGGGGGTGCGATGGAGTCGTTCTACAGAATCATAATTGATGCGATCAAGGGTTTTGCTGATAGAGCAGGTGATGTTGTTAAGTCTCTGTTTAGCTCGATAGCTAAGGACTTCTACAAGGCGGTTGGGTTGGGTAGCCCGCCTGGTCTCACTGTCGAGAACTTCCTTACTGCTATGGGGATCTCGATGGGTTTATCTGTTCCGCTCATGCTTATTCCTCTGGTTATGGAGATACCGATTCGTGCGGTGGCATTTGGTTTAAGAGGATTAGCACTTGCTCTCAGGGAGCTGAGGGGGAAGCTAGTTATACATATAAGACCCCTGGGCTTTGGTGGTCAAATTGATTTTGATGTAGTATCTGCTTTGGGAGCCGCTCTCCATAACTTTGCTGAGGAGCTTATGAAACATGCTGATAAGTTCTATGAGCCGTTCTGGTTGGGTCTGGGCTTCTGGTATACTAGGTATTGGAGTCTTCTGCTCGCCTCATATCTGAGGAACTATATACCCATCGAGTTCCCGTCTTACAGGGAGGTTGAGGAGGCGTATCTCAGGGCTCGGGTTGCTGAGAGGATACCTGAGTCTCTTGGGAGGTCGAGTAAGGATGTTCATGAGGCAATGATTAGCTTCCTCAAGATGAAGGGCTATAGCGACTATCTGCTTACGTGGGCTTTCGCCTCGCCTGAGGAGTTCTACACCACTGTCAAGGATCGTTTCGGTGTGTCAAGGAAGATCCCGCTTGCTGATGTGTGGAAGACGCCTGGTGTATTTGATGTGGCTAGGATGTGGATAAGAGATGTTCTTAGACCCACTGGTGTCGGTGCCGAGGAGCTTCTCAAGAACCTGACTAAGGTCTTTGAGGCAGCAGGCTACTACCGAGACATCGGTGTGCTATACACATTGCTCGCATTCAGATACCCGACTCCAGAGTCCCTAGGCAAGTTCTATTGGAGGGGCATAGCTGGTGTGTTGTGGCTTGAGGACTCGTTCGAGGAGCCTGAGTGGAGATCCGCTCTCAATATTCCTTGGAGTGCTAAGGCACCTGCTCAGCTCAACTACGATGCAAAGACACTTAATCTGATGCTGACTCTATACATGAGGTGGCACGACTACTTCCCTGCGGCGTGGTATGAGGGGTTCCCCACTGACAAAGCCATCGAGGTTGAGTTGATGGCGTCTCTACCCGATAAGGTGGATGTGCGATGGATGACTAGGTGGGGACTATTCCAGCACCTAGCTGATGCTGGGGTAAGCCCCTCCGCAAGCCTGAGAGACATATTCACTGCATTCTCCCGCTTAACGGGTCAGGAGACTAGGAGAACCAAGGTTGAGCCAAAGATCGAGTATGATGTCAGGATGCTCGCTAGACTATTGATAGCCAACAGGATCCACCCGTTTATGGCTCCAATTGCCGCAGTCGCTGAGGCACACACTGCTCTAACCGCATCATTCACACTGCTTAGAACTGGCTTCATAGATGCTCTCAGGAGAGGGTTCCTGGATCTAGACACTGCCGAGGCTTTGATGAGCGGTTTATTCGTTATTGACTTCAAGACTGCTTACATAGATCCTTTGACAGGATCCTTTAACGAGATAGTTTATAAGAAGCCGATCTTCTGGCTACCTGCTGATAGAAGAATTCTTCAGCTGAGATCCTCGTTCGACAGATTCAATCTCCTGCTCAGATCCGCAGTCACTAGATTAACTGCTGGTGTAAGATACATATCTTTCACGTCTAAGGAGGCGATTGATCGATTCAGAAAGCTCCATGAACCAATAGCGTCTCATTTATCTGCTATGGTTAAGTCTCTCTCAGGGATCGATTGGAGACCCGCCATCGACGAGGGATACGTGGCTGTGTGGAGTCATCTGCTTGATCTAGAGTATGAATACGGTGTGAGACTGTGGATAAGGCGTTATGTGGCTCGTGTAATGGGATGGTTCCTATACAGAGTCGCATACGGCTACGTGGATAAGGAGAAGTTTGAGAAGGGCATGGACTCGCTTGTTGAGAAAGGATTCATATCCAGTCGTGAGGCAGAGTTCTTTAAGTCAATATATGACATATTATATGGATTAGTTGCTAAGGAGAATATTCCCACACCATCCACTCTAGCCACATTGTCCGAGTATGTTGCGATCCCGAAGGATCTTGTTGATAAGGTTCTCGAGAACTACAAGACCCCTGATGAGTTTAGGAGGATCTGGGCTCAATACATCTATGTTAAGCCGTTTATTGATGATGCCCGAGCCGTAGTAAGTGCATACTTCAGAGCCCTAAGATACTCAACTCACTTCATAAAGGTCTATGGCGATAGACCCGAGTTCAAGATCCCAGGTGAGGTGGCTAAGGACGTTGAGTCGGTTATGGCACTAATCAATATGTCTCCTGAGGAGAAGAGGATCAGGGAGCTAGCTGTATCCCTCGATGTGCTCATTGACCTCATGAGAGAGAGGGTTAGGGAGATCCGTGAGTGGAGACCCTCGATCCTTTCACTAATCACTATCACGGAGTATGTGCCTGAGGCAGTTGATCTCATATCGAGATACGTTATTGACCCCGCCTTCAAGCCAGTTATCGAGAAATACGCCAGGATCAAGCCTCTTGTGGATGATGCTCGCAGAGCCATATCAACTTATTACAGTGCTCTCAGATACTCGACTTACTACACAAGGATATATGGCAAGATCCCTGAGTTCCAGATCCCCGAGGACATCACCAAGTCTATTGAGAACATAATGAGCCTTATTGGGGTAACTGCTGAGGAGAAATCTATTAGAGAGCTCGCATCATCCATAGAGGTTCAGATAGATCTTATGAGAGAGAAGGCTAGGGAGCTCAGGGAGTGGAGACCTTCGTTATCTATGCTGATCACAATTAGCGAGTATGTTCCCGAGGCAACTAATCTACTAAGTAAATACGTTATCGACCCTGAATTCAAGCCAGTAATCGAGAAGTATGCCTCCAGGAGACCATTCGCCGACGATGCTCGAGCCGCAGTAAATGCCTTCTTCAGGCTCAAGAGGTATGCGGAGCTCTACAAGTATCAGATCCCGCAGGACATAATTGACTCGGTCAATAAGCTGATGGAAGCCATTGGGATGACGGATGCGGAGAAGTCTGCCAGGGAGCTTGCGGCACACATAGAGTATCTAATTGACTACATCAGGACTGAGGCTAGGGAGTATGTCCCGACCCCATCGATGCTGGCTACAATATCTGAGTATATTGCTTTACCACCTGACCTGGTGAAAGAGGCTCTCGAGCTCAGGAGGGTTCCTTCTAAGTGGAGGGATGTGTGGATCAAATATATTTCTGCTAGGACGCTTGCGGACGATGTGAGAACGCTTCTCTCAGCTTACATGAGGGCTAAGAGACTTGGTGTCTCAATACCTAAGGACATGGAGGAATTCGCCAAATCAGTCTTTGAGCAAGCTGGCTTATCAGATCTTGAGCTTAAGATTAGGGAGACTGCGGCATCTATTGATGCACTGATAGAGACTTACCCAAGCCTCTCTCAACTTGCCACAATGGCAGAATACATAGAAGTGCCAGTAGATTACATCAATAAGGTTCTTCAGATGAGGAAGGTGGAGAAGACATTTGCGGATCTGTGGATAAGGTATGTTGAGGCACGCACAATTGCTTCAGAAGTAAATGCTGTCTCATCAACATTTAGGATGCTATTCATAAACTTTGCTGTCCCAGACGACTTGGTTAAGAAAGTAAAGGATCTTATGTTGCTTGGTGGGTGGACTCCTAGGGAGCTTCAGATATTTGATTTCGAGCTCGAGCTAAGAAGGATCTACAGGACACTGACTATACTTATACCCAGCATCAGGCAGTT
>POCB01000222.1 GCA_002899805.1 Fervidicoccus sp. | reverse complement strand
CACAGATAGCGATGTCAGCAGCGCTCGGAATGAGCATTTACTGTGGAAAAAGACTCAGCTACAAGGAGCTAGCGCTCATTGCGAGGAGGGGGGCTGTCTCTGGAGTAGGAATCCATTCGTTCAAATGGGGGGGTCTCATAGTTGATGGGGGGCGAAAGAAGGAGGGTTCAAAACTCAAGATCCCATCCGAGGTCGAAGAGCTACCGCCTCTGATCTCCAGGTTTTCCATACCTAATGATTGGCTCATAATTCTGATAATACCGCGTAACGGTAAGAGGGTGAGTGAAGAGGATGAAGGGTTCATGTTCTACCCCAAAAATCCCGACTTCGATCAGAGCCTGCTATCACGGGATCTCGTGAAAATTCTTCATGGTGCAGCCAGCAGAGAACTGCTCTTGTTTTCCGAAGGGGTTGAAGGTATTCAGAGTAAAATGGGCGAGTATTTTGAGCAGTATCAGGGAGGTCGCTATTCGAGCGATGAGACGAGGCTATCGGTAGAGGTTCTGAGGTCTTTGGGTGCGAGAGGTGTTGGACAGAGCAGCTGGGGACCTCTAGCTTATGGATTCTCTCTCTCGAGTGAAAGGGACAGGCTCGAGGAGGGTATAAGTAGAGCACTCAGGAAAGAGGGCTTAGATGCAGATATCATCTTCACGAAAGCAAGGAACAGGGGCGCTTCTGCCTTTTCAGAAGTTTGAAATACTCGATGTGCTCTGAGCTACTAAGTATCGCAGACAAATGTAGCTCTCGTTGTTCATGAGAAGTCATTAGGATGAACCCGTTCCTGCTCTTCATACTCCCTTCGGAGCATCGATCATCCTACATTGGAGAAAATTCTCGGCTCTACTGAAGCGTAAAGCTACTGATGCCCATCTGTTTTGAAAACTTCACTAGCGGCATTTTTATATATGATTTCTTTTATTATTATTTTTGGTGGGAAACTAAATGCCCTCAGCCATAGTACTAATAAATGCTGAAATTGGAAGCGAAGAAGAAGTATTCAATGAGATATCAAAAGTAAAGGAAGTAACAGAAGCATATGTTGTGTATGGCGTTTACGATGTCATAGTTAAGATAGAGGCAGAAACAATGGATAAGCTCAAAGAGGTGGTCGCTTCTCAGATAAGGAAGCTACCAAAAGTAAGATCAACTCTAACCATGATAATAGTAGAGGGTAAGGAGCTCAAGAAGAAGTGAAGAGGCTAGCCATAGGTCTAGACGGCTATGATTCGAATTTTTCTGGTTGCACCACCCATTTCACTATTTTTTTACTGAAAACTCTCAAATTTTATGAAAAGAATCTTAAGCTCTTGACTGATCCTTTGCTCGTCAGACTTAATCCTAATATTCCATTCAAGACCAGAGGAAATGCTGCTGTATCTTTACTCATAGAGGGAGAGCTCTCTGAGGCAGATATCGAGAAAACAATAGAAGAGCTCTCGGCCATTTACAGCTTTGAGAACAAGGGATCAGCTTACATCTTAGATTTAGATGGTAACAGAAGACTCGAGGAAACTGTTAAGCTATACTTGAAGGGTCTCACAGATCTTGTTCCCCAGAAAGTGGCTGAAGAAGTAGCTGAAGAAGTGGGAGGAGTCTCTATAGGGGGCAAGAGCCTAGTTGGAGCGCTCGCAGCAATAGGATATGCGCTTTCGGGTCTTCCATCAACGTTCGAATTGTTGGCTTACAGAGCTCCAGAGGCTGAATTTATCAGGAGAATCGATGAGAAGAGGGTCTCGGAAGTCCTCCTGAGCTATAGAACTTTGTTCAACAATGTAAATAGAAAGAATAAAGTCGTAGCAGTACCGAGGGGTCCCGATCCGGTGCTGATTGGAATAAGAGGGATCGATAAAGGAGAACTGGAAGATGCTTTCAGAAAGATTTTACCCTATATCGAAGCCCCTTCGTCCTGGTGCATCTTCAGGACAAACCAACATACAGATCCCCACGCTGTTCATAAGAAAATAGGTGAACTAAGAGTCTATGTATCGGGGTTGATAGAAGGCTATATAAGCAGAGATCCGTTGGTAAAGAAGGGAGGACACGTGATTCTGAATATTTCGGACGAAAGCGGGGAAATAGAGGCCATATTCTACAGGGAGACCTATCCTATGAATGTTGTAGCGTCGAAGCTGAAAAAGGGAGACCGCATCAGGATACTAGGAGGGGCTTTAGATGCTAGGGAAAGGGAGGGCCTGATCTTTGAAGCTGAGAAGCTTTGGATATTGAGCGCGCCTGAAATCAAAGTTTTGAAGAACCCGAGATGTCCAAGATGCAATGCACGAATGGAAAGCGCGGGGAAAGGGAAAGGATACAGATGTCCCAAATGCGGATATAGGACAAAAGAAGCGCTAGAAAAGGAGCTTTTTCTCTTGAAGAGGGATCTCCCGAAAAATCCCATTTCTCCTCTTGAGGGGAGAATAAGACATCTAGTCAAACCACCTGAGCTCGAAGGAATTGAACTTCCAAGGGTAGAATTGGAAAGGGGAGAAATTTTTTGCCGTTTTTGATAATAGAGCAGAATGCAGTTCCAGAGCAAAAAAAGCTCTCGAGAGATTAACTAGCGAGCGTTTTCCTCTGGTATCTTTATAAACCTATTCTGCTCAAACCTTTAAACACTGACAAGGGTGTTAAAAATGGGAAAAGTAAGGACGGCTATGGTTAAGAGGACGGCTAGAAAGCTAATTTCGATGTACCCCTCGCTCTTCACTGAGAACTTTGAAAGCAATAAGGAAATCGTGAGAAAGCTAGTAGATATACCGAGCAAGAGAGTTCAGAATAGAATTGCTGGATATATAACCCGTTTAGTTAAAATAAATAAGAGAAAGAGCACAGTTGCCGCATGAGATCGTTGGGTGCCAAATTTGTCGAAGATAATTTTGGTGGGGCACCTGAAAGAGGTCTTCGGCGGCGAAGTACTGGAAGCGGAGGGCAGGAGGCTGAGCGAGGTACTCAAGTTCCTTTCATCCAAGGCAAATGACCTACTGGACCTCGATGGAAAGCCCAGTGGCAAATATGTTTTCCTAATCAACGGCGTTGATTCTCTAGTCTATGGAGAAGACCCCGAGGTCAGTGAGGAGGACAACATAACCATAGTTCCTATCAGCCATGGGGGATAAATTTGTCGGAGAAAGATCCTCAAAGCGACAGGTTCTTGACTTTGAGCTGGAAGGATATCGAAGAAGCGTCCATAACGATAGCGGAGAAGATAGGTTTCTCCGGATTCAACCAACAAGTTATTGTGGGAGTTTTGAGGGGGGGTTGGATACCTGCGAGAATTCTCAGCGATCTCCTCGACATCAAAGAAGTTGGGGCTCTGGAGATAAAGTTCTACAGAGGGATCGAGGAGAGGAGCGAGCGTCCCGTGATAACTCAACCCCTTGTACGTGACGTTAAAGATAAGAATGTTCTCATAGTTGATGATGTTGCAGATACTGGAAAGAGCCTCCAAGTTGCTCTTGGAGCTGTCAGCCTCTATGGACCCAAACAAATAAAGAGTGTATCGCTATATGTAAAACCCTGGAGTGTGATTGTACCGGACTTCTATTATGCTCAGACGGATAAATGGATAATCTTCCCCTGGGAGAAGAGAGAGACAGTCCAGACTCTCGTGGAAGCAGAGTACAGGATAGTCAGTAGAACTTCCATTGACGGGGAAAAGGCCTCGAAGGAGTTGTCGCAGAAAACAGGATTGGAACAAGGAGAAATAAAGAGGATACTTAACCTAATAATAGGGGAGAAAAAGTCACCATGAGCGATGTCTCATTATGTATCAATATCCCTATTTATCCTGATATGGGCACCGAGCTATACTTCACACTCACGAGAGAAAAAATTGAGGTACCACCCGAGGAGCTAGTTCTGGAGGTCGAGCTCCCCTCCGCCTTAATCGCTTCCTGCTCACATGCGGCGAAGGCGACGGAAGAGGCTGTTGAAGCAATAAATAGAGGGGTATCTCTGAGAAACAGGAGGCTTGAAGTTCTCAGAAGGCTTCTGGTGAGGAAGCAGATAAAAGATGTAGAGAAATTTTTGGAAGATATACCAGTGGGAACATGCTATGCATACGTTACCAGAAGTGCAATCGAAGCCAGAGTGATTCCGTGCAACTTCAACGAAAGGGCGATTGATTTGATAATGGAAGAGGAACCTAATTTGAGGAGTCTAGGCGAGCAGGCCCTCATAGCCGCCATCGCCCTCTCCTCAACGGGCAGATGGATCGGGTGATATTGAGTTTTTTTAAAGTTAGAGAAATTGAGTTCATGGTTACAAATGAAAGTCTCGCCGTTTATGGCTGGGATGAATGTCTATGAACTTTCATAGATTTGCCTTTTCTTGAAATGCAACTCAAAGTTAGTTGAAAGTGGATATAGGAAACTTAAGTGTTTGAAATGCGGTTTCGAGGCTGATAGAGACCTCATAGGAGCATCGAACATCAGGGAAAGACAATCACCCAGATAGAGGATCTCTTGCATTCCCGGATGTCCAGAAGATGAGATATGTGGAAGCGAGTAAATGATGGAAACCGATGATCAGCTCTAAAGGGCTAGGGTTCCCTTGGAGCAGGAGGAGGTCAGCTCAAACCTCATTGGAAAGAGTTTTTATGTTATGTTTCAGAAACTTATTCAGTCCATTAATCCGTAGAGATGTTTTCGATGTGTGATGATAGGGTCAGGATGATGGCTTCGAAGCTTTTGGATGATATCGAGAATGCTCTCAATTTAGCTAAGAATATCACGTCCCTCAACCCGAACGATTTCTTGGGTGATATAAGAAACAGGTATACATTGAGGTTCATTAT